>NZ_JBHYKG010000153.1:16218-20211 GCF_042741245.1 Kitasatospora sp. NPDC058965 | reverse complement strand
CGCCCACCAAGTCTGGTGGGCGCCCCCAGTGCGTGCCGACAGGCTGCTCCGTCGTGCCGGTCACTGCTGGTACGGCGGCCGTTCGCGCGCCTCGGCCCGCAGGAGGTACCGGCGCCGGGCGGCCGCGGCGCAGCTCCGGACGAGGAGCGCCCGGCGTAGTGCCCGGGGCTGCTCGGGAGGGGCCGGCGGGGTCGGCCAGCAGGCGTTGCTGGTCACAGTCACCGTGATGAGGCGGCGGCCCGCACGGTGCCGGATGCGCAGGGGGGTGCCGTTGTTGAGGTGGAAGCAGGCGCGGTGGAAGGCGTCGTTGTCGGTGAAGGGGTCCAGGCAGTGGTCCTGCCCGGGGCGGTCGGGCGGGGTGCCCCGGGCGCGCAGCAGGCGGGCCAACCAGCGCAGGGCCTGGCCTGGGGAGTGGTGGTGGCTGACGAGGTGCAGCGGGGTATGGCGGGCACCGGCGAGGTCGGTGCTGGTGTAGGTGGCCGTGAAACCGGCGGCGGGCACGGAGGTCCTCGGGGCGCTCGGGGCGGTGGCGGCCGGGCTGGCTCCGGCCTCGCGGGGGTGGCTCGCGCTCGCCAGCGTGGCGGGATCGAGAAGGGAGTGGCCCAGCCACCGCCCCGAGGTGAGGGTGCCGGTGACGGGCGGCCAGTAGGCCCAGCGGACGACGGCGGGCTCGGTGATGGCCGGCCCGTCGATGAAGTCCGGGTCGGGGGCGGGGTTGGGGACCTTGATGTGCTCACCGGCGGGCACGAGGTGCGCCTGCGGATGGTGGTCGAGCCATGGCTGCTCCGGGCCTGGGGCTATCAGCCAGTAGGTGAGGGCGGTGGCCGCGTCGTGCAGCACCGGTCCGAGGCGGTGGGCGCAGGGGCCGGCGAGGGCGGCGGCGAGCAGCGGCAACCCGATCGTGGCCGGCAGGGAGACTGTGTCCCAGCGGTGGCCGGTGGGGATGGCGATCAGGCGGTCTGGTTCCACGAAAGCCCAGCGGATGAAGGCCTGGTCGCGGCGCTGACGGCCGAGGACTCCGAGCAGCCATATGGCTGGTGGCATGGCTGCGGCCTGGGCGGGCGTGGGGTGGCGTCGGGGCGCGGTGGTCACTGTCTATCCCCTGCCGCGGGGGCCGTTGATGACGGTGTAGCGATCCACGGTCTTGCCCAGGCCGAGGGTGACAACCCTCGCGGTGCCGTTCAGGCGCAGTACCCGGCGGGTGATCGGGCCGGCCATGTTGGCGACTTCGCACGGGTTGCCGTCGACCCGGATCCAGCTGCCGACGTGGATCTCGCCGACGGTCGCCGGGGCGGGGTTGATGAGGACCCGGCCGTCGGACAGGCGGATCCCGGTGCGGTCCCGGCCAGTGACGTGCACTCGGGCGTTGAGGGGTCGGGCCTGCGGGGCGGGGCGGGTGGGTTCGGATGCGGGACGCATGGGGGATTCCGTTCGAGCGTGCTGGCGCCGCGGCCGGGGCCGGGGGGGCGTGGTGGCCGCCGGCGGCGGCGGGTTCACCGGCCCGGGCGGCTGGCAGGTGGTGAGGACGGTGAACGTGGAGACGGTCTGCGCCCGGGCGAGTGAGAGGACGAGAGCGCCCCTGTCGAGGTGCAGGGTGCGTCCGCCGTCGAACCGCCAGAACAGGTTGGTGATCTCGTGCGCCGTGTCGCCGACCTTGATCCAGCAGCCGATCCGGAGCTCGTGCCCGCCGGTTGCGACGGGAGTGATGAGGATGGTGCCGTCCGGGAGCCGGAACCGGTCGGGCCCGATGCGCACCGGGGTCTGCCTGGGGCCGCGCGGGCGTGGAACTGTGGCGGGCACAGTGGGCTCCGATCTTCAGTTGGGTGAGGCGGTGAGGGGGCACCGGGCCCAGACGGCCTTCCCGCCGTCGGCGGGTTCCCAGCCCCAGGAGTCGTTGGTGACGGCCCGTACGAGGCCGAGGCCGAGGCCGCCCTCGAAGGCCCCGGGCTCGCTTGTGTCGAGCATCGGTCCGCGCCGGTCGCCGTCTCGAACGACGACGAGGATGGCGAGGGTGTCGGTCTCCTCCAGGACCAGGTCGAGCTGCACCCAGTCGGGGACGTCGCGTCGGTGCGGCAGCAGCGGGTCGGCCGCGGGCCAGCAGGTGCCCTGGTTGATCACGTGCTTGATGACGTTGGTGAGCAGCTCCGTGAGCACGAGAGCTGCTTCCTGCACCGGGTGGTCGGCGGGATCCTGTGCCGGGTTGACGATGACGACCCCGCGGTCGGCCAGCCATCGTCGACAGCGGTCAACCGCGAAGGCCCTGAAGAAGGGGATGTGCTCGGCCTTCAGGTGTGCTTCCCGAAGGGTGTAGGCGGTGAGCTTCTCGTTCTCGGCGCCGAGCTGGACGGGCAGGGTCATGTCGCCTCCGTGCTGTGCTGCCGTCGGCCGAAGAAGGCGGCGACGTCGTGCGGGCGTTCGGTGGTGGGCCGCCTGGTGCCGGCTGCCACCTGGAAGGCCGTGAGTGCCGGGCCCGAAACCTCGTGGAGGGCCTTGGCCAGCTCGCCGGTGAAGGTGAGCCGATCCGAGCCGTCCGGCTCGACCAGCCAGTTCGGGGTGCTGCCGTGAGGGACGCCGGGCCTGGGGCAGAGCAGCTGGTGGGTCCCGTCGGACTGCAGGTGGACGGTGAGTCCGCGCCCCCAGTTCCACGGGCCCTTGGGCGTCTCGGCTATGCCGGTGAGCAGGACGCTCCAGGGGTGGGTGAGCACCGGAACGAGGAAGAAGGTCCAGGTGACGGTGGACAGGACCGGACCGGGGCTGTCCAGCGTTCGCAGGGCGGGTTCCCCCAGCTGGGGGTGGACGCCGATGGCCTCCCACCCGAGGTTGGGGGCGAGCCGGATGGGGGCGAGACCATGCGGCTCGTGCCAGGCCCCGGCGCAGGAGGCGGGCTGGCCACGGAGCAGCCAGCGGGCGCCGGGCGTGAGGTCGGCCACCGGCTGGATGGAGAGGGTGCCGGGCGTTGCGGTGCGGTTGGGCGCGGGGGCGCCGTGGGTTGCGGTGGGATTCACGGGGTGTCTCCAGGCAGGTCGAGCTCGGCCCACACGGTGTGCTGGTCGTCTGCGTCGCCGGTGCTCTGGGCGAGATCGGCGATGATGCGCCGGGTCACCTGGGGGATGGTGAACGCCCTGGGCTGTCGCGCTGTGATCCGGATGCGGTGGCCGGCCGTCGACAGGGTGAGGTGTGCGACGGCGGTGGGGCTGACGAGGGCGAAGAGCTCGCTGCCGATCTGGACCAGGTCCTCGACCTTGGCGCTGCGCGCCTCGCTGGTGCCGGGGATGGTCGGGGGCAGGCCGGTGGCGGTCGAGTCGGTGAGGCGGTTGCGGATCCACTGCCGTAGTTCGGCGGCCCGGGCGCCCTGTGCGGGCAGTCGGATCTCCCAGGAGTGGCCGGTGTTGGGCATGATGGGTCCTCAGCTCCAGTTTCTGATCACAGAAACGAGTTTTCTGTACTCAGAATGGCGACGCCTCTGGCGTCAGTCAACCGACTGCGCGAAACTTTGTGAGTACAGAAAGTCCGTGATCTTGGAAGGACACTCGCCAGTGCCGGAGCAGCAGCCCCCGGAGTACATGCGGATCGCCGCCGACCTGCGCCGACGCATCAAGGGCGGCGAGTTCCCACCAGGCTCTACGCTGCCCACCCAGCCAGAGCTCCAGGAGGAGTACGACGTCTCGCCCACGACCGTCCGCAATGCCGTGCGGGAGCTGCGCGAGGAGGGCCTGGTCGACGTCGGTCGAGCCCGAAGCGGAACCAAGGTCCGGGAGCGGCCGGTCATCCACCGGCTGCTCGCCAATCGCTACTCCGGCGCCGGCCAGACGTCGTCGACCCCGTTCACCCTCGACCAGGGCGCAGCGTGGTCGGAGTACCGGCTCGACAAGCGCTTCGAGGTTCTGCCCGCAGCGCCGGACGTCGCGGAGCTCTTCGAGGTGACGCCCGGAACCAAGCTGCTGGCGCGCCACTTCGTCTTCTACGACGCCGGCTCCCCAGTGCAGATGTCCC
>NZ_JBHYKG010000153.1:0-16120 GCF_042741245.1 Kitasatospora sp. NPDC058965 | reverse complement strand
ACCAGTTACCTGCGCTGGGACACCGTCAAGAACACCCCCGTTGCCGACCCCATCAACGAACCGTGGCCCGGCGGCACCAAAGCTCAGTTGGCCACGCTGGGCATCCGGGTCAAGCGGGTGATCGAGTGGGCGATCTCGCGGATGCCGACCGACGCGGAGACAGAGGTGCTGCGGCTCGGCCGGGGCGTGCCGGTGGTGGAGCTGACGCGGCGGATGTTCACCGCGGAGGACGAGGTGGTCGAGGTGGCCCTGCCGATCGTCCGCCGGGGCGACACCACCCGGGTCGAGTACGAGGTAGTCCTGGAGGACTGAACCAGCGCGCCGGCGTGCTGGCGTCCGCGCGCGCTGGTGCTGCACGGCTGGTGCTCCCTCCTGACAGTCGGTCACCCAGTCCACCGCGCCCGGGCGAGCGCGTCGAGGTCAGATCACCGGACACATCGGCCGCTGCCCCGAGATACTGGTGCGCCGTCAGGAAGGCGTTCGGGCAGGGCGAGGAGGCGAACGGGGTGGACCGGGTGGAGGTGGGGGCCGACGTCGGCAACCCGCTGTTCCTCGCCGCCCGTGTCGCCTTGGGCCTCCACACCCAGGAGGAGTTCGCCGCGGCTTTCGAGGCCCGGGCCTGTGAGCTCGGTACCCCGCTGGGGATCTCCGTGCGCCAGGTGCGCCGCTGGGAGTCCCCCCGGCCGGGCTGGCCGAACCGCGCCGCCCGCGAGGTCCTGGTAGCCATCTTCGGCAGGACGCTGGAAGAGCTCGGCTTCGTGCGGCCCGCCCGGCCCGCGGGACGCCGGACTCTGCCCGGCCCCGGCGGTGCCCTCCCCCGGCCGACAGGCTCTCCGCTGCTCGCTGTTCGAGACGCGCTGGATGAGGCTGCCCGCGCCGACTCGCTGCTCGGTCCGCGCGGCACGCTCCCACGGGCGCTCTCGATCCTGGCGGAGATCGAGACCGGCGCCCGGGAGTCGGGTTCTGCCATCCGCCGCGAGCTGCTGGTGCTCGGGGCGCGCGCGGCGG
Source organism: Kitasatospora sp. NPDC058965 (assembly GCF_042741245.1). Classification (NCBI taxonomy): domain Bacteria; kingdom Bacillati; phylum Actinomycetota; class Actinomycetes; order Kitasatosporales; family Streptomycetaceae; genus Kitasatospora; species Kitasatospora sp. NPDC058965. Next base: position 15,112 of record NZ_JBHYKG010000153.1, on the reverse strand, counting down.
AGTTCACAGCCTGGCTGTACCGAGACTCCGGGGCCCCGCCGGATCGCACCGCCTACTGGCACGACCGCGCGGTGGAATTCGCCACCATGGCCGGCGACGGAGCGCTCCACGCTTACGTGCTGCTCCGCAAGGCGCAGGCGGCAGACGACGATCCCGCTCGCATGCGCGACCTCGCCCGCGCCGCTCACGCCGGGCCGTGGGCTCTGCCGCCCCGCCCCCGCGCCGAGGCCCTGCAGCAGGAGGCCCGCGCGCTGGCGCTCACCGGCGTCCGCGGCGCCCCGATCGACAGGCTGCTCGGCCAGGCCCGCGAGGCACTGGAGGCTGCTCCCCCGCCGACCGCTCCGCCTTCCTGCACCGGGCCCCTGGGCGAGGGCTACACCCTGGAACGGCTCATGGTGCAGAGCGCGCTGTGCCACCGGGAGGCCGGGCAGGCGGCCCGCGCCGTCGACCTGTTCGGCTCGTACCTGGCCACCGGGACGTTCGCGCCCAGGGACCGGGCGTTCTTCACCGCGGCCATGTCCGGTGCCCTGGCGGCCGCCGGTGAACCAGACGAAGCCGCGCGGGCCGGCATGGCCGCACTCTCGATCGCCGCCGAGGCGGGATTCGGCCGGGCACTCGCCGAGTTGCATCGCACCGTGACGGCCTTGGCCAGCCATGCACGGCGACCGGCGGTGCGTCAGCTGCGCCAGGCTGTACGGGAAGCCGTGGTGCCGGCCCCCCGCTCTGCCTAGTGGGCGACGCGCCCTCCTTCCCACAGCCGGTCCTCTGACGGGCGGCACCGTCCGGCCCGGGCGGTGCCGCCCGTCAGGTCAGCGGGCGGTGAGGAAGGAGGTGACCTTCGCGATGACCTGGGCCTGCCAGACCTGGGTCTGCGGGTCGAGGTACTGCGGGTCGTCGTGGACCGCGAAGCCGTGCTGCGCGCCCTCCAGCTCGATCAACTCTGCCGCTCCTCCGAACTCGAAGGTGAGCCGGCGGGAGTCGTCGATGGGCACGAACGTGTCCTTCGTACCGTGGAGCACCAAGGTGTCTGCGGTGATTCGGGGCAGGAGGGCGCTCGGGTCGAGGTAGTGCACCTCGTTGAGCAGGGCCCGGCCGAGCGCGAACGGGCTTCGCTCGGTGTACCCCTGCCGGTCCAGGTCGCGGGCGGCGTCTTCGCTCAGGTAGTCGTCGCGGTTGTAGGGCCGGGAGGTGATGTAGCGCGCTCGGTAGTCGAGCCTGGGGTTGAGCAGGACCAGCTTGTCCACCGTGGCCGGGTAGTGGGCTCCAACCAGGGCGGCGGCTCCGCCGGAGAACGAGGCGGCGATCAGGTGGACCGGCTGGTCCGGTGCCGCCGACTCGGTGCGCAGGTGGTCGGCCGCGGCCCGGATGTCGTTGGCGACACCGGTGATGGTGATGTCCTGCTCGGTACCGTCGCTGGCGCCGTGGGCGCGCAGATCGAAGCGCAGGTTCTGGATACGGGAAGCGGCCAGGGCCGCAGCCAGTCGGGAGAAGAAGCCGCCCTCCTCGCGGGTGACCCCTGCGCCGTGGACAAGCACGGCCAGGCCCTGCGGGCGTTCGGTGGACGCGATGGTGCCGGACAGCCTGGTGCCGTCGAGGGAGGGGAACTCCGATACGCGATCAGCCATGCGCTGATCGTAGCGATCGGGCGGGCAGCCGCCGGGCCGACCGGCCCACCCACCGGCCGGCCCCGCAACTCCACATGTGCTGTGGGGGTTTCACGGCGCTTCGGGCCGGTAGCGGTCGCGTTTCTGCCCGTGGGGCTGCTGAGTTTCGTCCACGAATACCGCCACGAGCCGGGCATCGAAGCGCGGCAGGTACTCGGGCCGGAGCGGCCAGCAAGGACCATACTCGTCCGCCAGCTGCCCGGAGGCGTCCCAGACGCGACCGATCAGCGCAACGGAGTTCACGTACTCGACGTGGTGGGCCTCAACCCCGTCCGAACGCTGCTTCAGCTGGAACATCGCCAGCCCTGGGTGGAACTCCTGACGCAGCCTCTCGTACGCACCGTCACCGCCCCATGGAACATGGACGAGGCCGGCGGCCTCCACGACAGCAGGCAGATCGTCGAGGATCCAGTCGGGGAAGCGGTCCCACTCGGGGCCCTCCTCGTAGGGCCAGCCCTTGAGCCGCCACAGCTCGTCGCGGAAGCAGAGGGCGTTGGTTCCGTCTGCCTCCCTGTACCCCGACGGCCCTCTGGAGAAGACGATTCCGCCAAGGACTTCACTCGCTCCGCTCATGCTCCTGCTATCCGCTCGGCCCGGTCGCTACCGGCCGAACGATCCGTCTCCCCGGGGCGTTCCAGGTTGCCTGCCCCGGGTTCCACGGCGGTGAGGACCCGGGGGTCAGCGCCGCACCGCCGCCTGGAGCGAGCTCAGGCAGTCCGGGCACATCAGCAGGGCCGGCGGGACCCCCGTGCCCGGCCGCCCGCAACGCGGGCCGCCGAAGCCATCGGGGCCAGGGGCCTCGCACCGCCAGGTCGCCACTGCCGCGGTCGGCACCGCACGTGGTGAGGGAGCGACCTGTGGGTTCCACTCGTCCTGCCGGCCCGCGGCCTGGTCGAGCTCGGCCGTCGTCTGCTCCAGGTAGCCGCGGGCCCGATCGGCCTGCCGCTCCGCTCGCAGCAGGCCGCAGATCCGGCACTCCTCGCCGCTGCCCAGGATCACCCCGCGCTCGCAGTCGGGACGCTCGCAGTCCTGGGCCGCCAGGATCGAGGCGAGGTAGCCGACCGGGCCGCGGATCTCCCGGCGGGCGATCTTCTCGGGGACTCCGGCCCGCCACCAGCCGGCGTTGATCCGGTTCAGGGCGTGCTCCGGCGTCCGGCCGGCCGACAGAAGCTCGCGCACCGCCCGGCGCAGCGGGGGGACCTTGATGGCCGGGTGATTACTGACGCCCAGGGCGTCGACCATGGCGAACACCTGGTCCTCTCCTGGCACTGGCCGGGAGGTGGTGGTGCGGATCGTCTTGGTTCGGGGCTTGGGGTTCTTCGTCGCGGCGCAGCCGCTGTTTGGCTTGGGCTGGGTGCCCGCACCGGTGCGGCGAGCCGAGCCGGCTTTACCACCTGTACTGGCCCTTCGGGCGTCCGGAAGGGGCTCGCTGTCACTGGTCTTGTTACTGCTCTTAATGGTGTCCGCGTGGTGCGGCCTCCCTGGTCCGGCTGGTGCGGCTACCCCGGTCCGTGTGGTGCGGCCACCCCCGTCCGGCTGGTGCGGCCACCCCCCGGTGAAAGCGGCGAGCTCGCGGGTTTCGCGGGCGGCCGCGCGGGCCCGCCAGAGGCGGGCGTCGAGCAGGAAGTAGGAGGAGGGGAGTCGGCCTCCTCCGTCGTGTCGGGGGGTGTAGTTGTCCTGGGTGGCGAGGACGCCGTCGGCCCGAAGCTGGGCGAGGTTCCCGGTGACGGCGGTGCGTCCCAGTCCGGTGCAGGCCATCAGCTCCTTGATGGTGGGCGGTCGCTCGGTGATCGAGCGGCTGCGGATGTGGCAGAACGACGCGACGGCGGCATACACGGACTTGTAGACCGGGGAGCGCCGGCCGGTGCGGGCGATGCGGGCGTCGAGCCGGACGTAGTCGATGCCCGGTGTCCGGTGGACGCGGGGCACCGGGTTGCCGTCGGGGCCGAGGACCGGTGCCGGTGCAGGATCGGCGGCGCGCTCCAGGAGCTGACGGGCCCACCGCTCGCGGTCGACGATCCGGTAGAGGTTGGCGTCGGGTACTGCGGGGTTGCCGGGGGCGGTCTGCGGCTGCACGAGGAGGAACTGACGGTCGACCAGGTCGGCGGCGGCCCGGTCGAAGGTGTCGACCGAGCGGCCGATGCACTCGGCGACGGTCCGCCGATAGGGCAGGAGGGCGAAGCGGGCCTCGCTCGACCAGGCCGCCACCGCCTCGGCGGTCAAAGTGAGGTGGTCCTCGATGCTGGCGAAGGTGGCCAGGGCCATGTACGTCGCCTTGGTGGTGGTCGGGCAGGAGCCGTCGCGGGCGAGTCGCGCGTCGAACTCGATGTAGTCGAGGCCGCCGGGTGCGAGCGCGCCGTCGCTGTCCATGGAGAGGCCGGTGAGGAAGTCGGTCACCGGGCCACCGCCGCGGAAGTGGTGCTGGCGGAGGTGTAGACGCTGTCGCGGTCGGGGTCCCAGGACCGGACCTTGTGGGCCTGCGGGAAGAGGAAGTGGCGGTACGGGTCGTCGATCCGCTGGGCGTCGATCGTCGTGGGCGCGGCGCTGATCTCGTCGAGCGCGGTGCGGACTGTGCGGGCGACGAGCAGCCACGCCTCGTGGGTGTAGGGGTGAGCCAGACCGAACTCGGTGGCGGCATCGTCGGCCAGGTAGCCCGCCCAGGTGCGGGCGATGGCGGTGCGGCCCTCGGCGAGCGCGATGTGGACGGCGGCGTACGACTCGCAGTACCAGCGCGGCGGCACGGGCGGGTGCGCGGGCTTGGGCGGGATCGGTGCCGCAGCGGGCTCGCCCGGGGTGCGGGCGTGGGGAACGGCGGCGAGCGGCTGGACGGGAGGGGCCGTGTCGGCCGACCTGGCCCGGCGGAGCCGGGATCGGGCACACCGGGCGACGAGTACCAGGGGCCACAGGAGTACGAGCCCGAGCCAGGTGGCGGCAGCGGCGAAGGGGGTGGCCGGCCGAGGCAGCCGGCGCAGCCAGGCCGCGTCGACTCCGGTCAGCGTGAGGTAGAAGGCGCCGGCGGGGAGGTAGGCGGTGGCTGCCACCGCGAGCACTGCGGGGCAGCCAGCGCTGAGGCTGGGCAGCAGGGTGGGCGGCAGGTCCATCGGGGGCTCCTCGGGCAGCGGTGATCAGCGACCGAGGTAACCCCGCACTCCTGGACACACCCCTTGACGATCAAGGTTCGCCAGATAACGAATCCGCATCCGCGTGCGTCAAGGGGGCGGGTGCTCCTTGATGGTCCGCACCGCAAGCACCTGGACGGTTTGCGGGACGGGGATGCTTTGCGGGGCTGGCCCGCAATCGGCGCTTGCGAGGTGCGGGCCGCAAGCGGGGCTTGCGGTGCGGGACGGGCGTTGCGGTGCGGGGCCGGAAGCCGTGCGCCCCGCACCGCAAGGCGGCCGGGCGGCCCGCAGGCCGGGTCGGCGCTCGGCCGGGTTTCCCCCCGCAGCGCACGCACGGGCGACCGGGCTCGCTCTGCGGCGCAGGCCGAGCGCACCCGCGTCGTGGTCCGCATGACCCGGGTGCGGGACGGGCCGGTTGGTCGCTGGCCCGTTGCTGCTCCTCCCCCCTGCTTCCCGCTGGCCGGCTCCGTCCGGCGGTGCCTGGTCTTGCACACGTCGGCGCGGTGCTGTCGCTGGGCATCAAGGAATCCGCCGACCCTCCGGGGCAGCCATCAAGGTGTCCGGTGACGGCCCGGGGCGGCTGTCAAGGAATCGTCGCCGTGGTCGGGGCGGGGCACCTTGATGCCCTCCGCGGGTGGGTGCGGCACACCTTGATGGACCATCAAGGTGTGCGCTCCTTTCCTTGATGGTGGATCAAAGTAGCAGGTCAGAGTCTTGATGCGGCCCGTTGCGAGGTCGTTATCGGGCGGGTCTCGATCATCAAGGGGTCCATCAAGGGGTCCGGGGTTTCCTCCCTCGACAGCATCCGCTGAGACCCCTTGGAGTCCCTGGTGAGCCCCACCTCCTTCCGACGCGACCGCGCGCCGGACACCCCTTCCCCGATCGCTTCCGGCGCCGAGCTGCACCGCTCCCGCGTCCGCACGCTCCTCCTGCGCGGAGGGATCTGGGCGGCCCTGGCGGCCGGCCCGCTGGCCCTGGCGGTTGCCGTCGCCGTCCCGCAGATGGCGAGCGGCGCCCCCGCGGCCGCGGCCGCCGCACCGATCGTGATCGCTCCGCCGACCGGCTATGCGGAGAGCTTCGTCGACCTGTGGCTGCGCTCGGCCGGAGCCACCGACTCCGCCGCTCTGCGGGCCATGGCCCCCGGAGTCGACCTCCCGAAGGTGACCGGCGCAGCGGCCATGGTCGAGAAGACCGTGGCGGTGCGGAGCGCACCGCTGGGCGGGCGGACCTGGCAGGTCACCGTTGCGGCCACACTCGTGCTACCGCCCGCCGCTCCGCAAGGCGGGCAGTCCCCGCAAGCCTCCCCGCAGAGCGCCCCGCAAGCGCCCGCACTGAGTGTCGGGGCGTCTTCGCAGGGCGCGGACGCTGCGGTGCGGGTCGTGCGGTACTTCGCGGTCCAGGTCTCGATGGTCCGCTCAACCGGGTCGGGCGGCTCGCCGGACTCCCTGGTGATCACCGGAGCGCCGGCGCAGGTGTCGGCCCCGGCGGCGCTGTCCGACAAGGACCCCGCGACGAAGACCTACGGTGCGCCGGTCTCCGACGGTGCGCTGCGCGACACGGTGGCCGGGTTCTTGGCGGCCTATCTGAGCGGCGTGGGTGACAGCACCCGCTACCTCGCACCGTCCGCGAAGATCCCGGCCCCGAACATGGCGCCCTACGCGAAGGTCTCGCTGAAGGGGCTGGAGGCGGCCACCACAGTGCCCGCCTCGCCGGCGGACGGCACGGCGCTGGAGGTGCAGGCCGACGTCCTGGCGACCGACAGCGCCGGGGAGTGGCCGCTGGAGTACCCGCTGCGGCTGACTGCCCGGGCAGGGCGCTGGGAGATCGCGGTGCTTGCCCCGGCCGGTGCCGCCTCGGCGTCCTCGTCCCCTTCTTCCTCCGGCGCTGTGTCGCCGTCCTCCAAGCCGATCGGGGCCAGCCGATGAACGACGTCATGCTCTCCGGGGCCATCCAGAACTTCGGCAACAGCTGGGCGAAGACGCTGCTCGACTGGGTGGCGAGCGGTCTGATGATCGCTCTGACCGCCATCGTGATCGTCCACGCGATCCGCAAGATGTCGATCAAGGCGGCGATCGGCGGGGCGATCGGCCTGGTGATCTGCTGGTCGCTGTTCACCGGCCGGTACTCGATCTCGATGCTGTTCCAGGACGAGTACAGCCAGACCCGGCCCGAGACCACCGCCCCGATCCAGGGCGCGGGCCAGGTGCAGCGTGAGCTGCCCATCACGCTCACCGGTCTGCCGGGCCGGTCGTGAGCAGCGCCGCGCGTCCCAGGATCGGCCGCTCGTACACCAAGGCCAGACGGCATCCGTGGGTGCTGGGCAAGGTGGGCGACTGGAGGATCCCGCTCGGGCCCTACACGCCGCCGCAGTTGGTGGTGGCCGCGGTCGGGGCGTTCCTCCTGATCAAGACGATCAGCTGGTGGGCGCCGGTCGTCGGCCCCTTGCCGGTGGTTGCCTGGGCGATCTCCATCTGGGCCGCGCGGCACTCACGGATCGCTGGCCGGTCCCCCTTCCTGGTGGTGGCGGACGCCGTCTCGCTGATGGTCTCTCCGCGCCACGGCCGGATCGGCTCGCGCGCGGTGCGCCCGATGCGCCCCGCCGTGCTGACCGGCTGTTTCACCTTCGAGGACGCACCCGAGGAGTTCGAACTCCCGCAGCCGGCCATCCCGGAGGCCGCCGAGCCGGAGCCGGTCCATCGCAGGCTCAGCATCTTCGAGTCCCGCCTGCCCGACCCCGCTGCCCCGACCCCGCTCCCCCGACCGGACCCTGCGGCCCCGGCCCTCACTCCCCTGCAGCAGATGCTCGCCGCGGCCGTCGCCGCCCACACCCAGAAGGGAGACGCACAGTGAAGGCGTCCTTCCGCCACCTCTCCGGCAACCTGGTCTGGTCGACCACCGGCACCGTCTGGGCGTTCTGGCGGGTCACCCCGATCGGCTCGCGCTACGCCGGCGACCTGGAGCGCCAGGACGTGCTGCGCCGGGTCACCTCCCTGGTCCGCTCCCTGTCCGGCACCGCGCGGATCTACAGCCTGTGCGCCCAGGTCTCCCCGCGCGAGGTCGCCGAGCGGGTCGCCGGCGACGTCGACCTGGAGGCGAACCCCGGCACGTGGGAGAGCGCGACGGCGGCGTGGAACCTGCTGGAGGGCGCCGAGATGCACCGGCGCACCATCTGGCTGGCCGTGCCGCTCCAAGCTCCCGGCCGCGCAGCCCAGCTCGCCCAGGCGAAGGGCTCGGTGTGGGCGATGTTCGGCGAGCAGGCCGGGCTGCCCGCAGCTGCGGTGCCGGAGAGCGAGGTGCAGGTGTATAGGGGAGTGGCCCGGCAGGTCGCCTCCGGTTTCGGCGGGGGTCTGGAGCTGCGCCCGGCCCGCCCCTCCGAGATTGTGTGGATCCACCAGCACGCCGTGCACCGCGGCATGGCCGAGCCGCTGCTCGCGGACGCCGAGGCCAGCCGCCGCCACGGCGGACGGATCGTCGGCGCCCAGCTGCGCAGCCCCGGCTACGCGAGCCTGGGTCAGGTCCGGCTTCTGGAGGGCGGCCAGGAGCAGGACGGTTCGTCCGTGCAGGAGCGCGGCGGGGTGCGCGACTGGTTCGGGTCGCGATTCAGCGGCAGTGCCTTGTCGAAGTTGTGGCTCCAGGTCGAGACCGAGGAGCAGATCGGCTACCAGTCGCACCTTGCGCTGGAGGAGATTCCCGAGGCGGTGCACGAGAGCTCGGCGGACCTGCTGGCCCAGCTGGAGATCCTGCCGTACCCGGTGGACGCGGTGGTCGACCTGACGCTGGTGGATGCCGGCAAGGCCAAGCGGGCCATCGCGCGAAAGAAGCGGGAGCTCGCGGACCAGGCCGACCAGTGGGCGGCGCACCCGACCGGCATGCCGGACTCGTTGCAGGGCGCTGCCGAGGTGCTGGGCGAGCAGGAGGCGCGGCTGGGTCGCACCAGCGTGGAGTTGGAGGTGCAGTCCCGCACGGTGCTCAGCGTGTGGGGGCCGGCTGCGCAGACGGCCGACGAGCGGGCCCGGGATCTGAAGGCGCGTCTGACCGGCGCCGACTACGGGGTGATCCGGCCGAGGGGCGGGCAGGAGCGGCTGTTCCAGCTGGGCCTTCCGGGTGCGCTGGCCGCGTTCCGCTCGCGGGAGAGCACCCAGTTCCAGTTGTCGGAGGACTGGGCGATGTCCGGGGCGTTCACCGTGCCGGAGATCGGCGACGAGTCGGGTCCGATGATCGGTCAGAGTCTGGATGTGGGCACGACCCGGCCGGTGTACTTGGACCTGGCTGCGGCGCCGCTGAGCAACATCGCGGCAAGTCTTGCGGTCCTGGGGGACCTCGGCTCGGGCAAGAGCGTTCTGCTGAAGCTGATCATCAGCTCCCTACTTGACCGCGGGCACCGGGCGATCGTGATCGACCGCACCAGTCAGCGCGAGTACGCCTCTTTCGCGGCCACCGCCGCGCCGGGCCGGCACCAGGTGATCGACGCGGCCGACGCGCAGGTCTCCATCGACCCGCTGCGGGTGCTGCCGCCTGCGGCAGGAGAGGCGGCGGCGCTCAGCTACCTGCTGCTCCAGACTCAGCTCGACCTGATGTCGCCGGGCGGGGCGGTGCTCAACCGCGCTGTCCGGGCCGCTGCTGTCTGTCGGCGCCCGCACATGGGCGTGGTGCTGGAGGAGCTGCAGTCGATCGCCGAAGAGGGCGGCAACCGCGGTGACGCGGCCGCCGACGTGCTGGACCTGCTGTCCACGGTGTCCGATCAGAGGCTCGCGCGGATGGTCTTCGATCCGTCGCTGCCCGCGCTGTCGCTGTCCGACCTGTCCGCCGACCTGATCGTCTTCACCACCAGCGGCTTGAGCCTGCCGCCCAAGGAGAGCCTGGGCCGGCCGGAGGTGCTGCGCACCCAGCCGCTGGAGGCGCTGATCGGCCGGGCGGTCCTCTACTTGATCGCCGCGATCAGCAGGCACATCTCGTTCACGGACCGCTCGCGCTTCGCCGCGGTGATCTTCGACGAGGTGTACTGGCTGACGTCCTCCGCCGAGGGCTCCGCGCTGATCAAGGAGTTGGCGCACGACGGCAGGAAGCACAACGCGGGCTTCTGCGCGGGCGGGCATGACGCGGAGGACCTCGGTGACGAGACGATCCGCGGCCTGATCGTGCAGCGGATCCTGGCCCGCACCACCGACGAGGCGATGGCCCGCCGCGGCCTGGAGTTCGTCGGGCTGCCCGGGGACGACGAAGGCCTGGTCCAGCTGGTCACCGGCGGGCTGTCACCCCACGGCCAGCCGAACCGGGCCGGCGAAATGCTCCTGCACGACACCCGGGGTCGGGTCGGGCGTATCCAGGTCGTCATCCCATCCCTGCCCAAGTTCAAGGGGATCTTCACCACCCCCGTCACCAACTCCGCCGCGGCTGGCGGCTCGCTCCGGAAGGCGGTTGCGCGATGAACGCCCCGACTCTCCCGGCGCCGCTGGCGCGTCGTGCGCAGCGGGCGGCACGGATCTGGCGGTCGGTCAGGCGGTTCGCCGCGGACTACTGGCCGGGCCGGCGCACGGCACTGCTGACCGGCGGGATGGTGCTGCTGTTCCTGTTCGCGGGGGCCTCGGCCGCCGGGGCGGACGACGGCAGCGGCGAGCAGGGCGGCGTGCTGGCCCCCCTCAACGTCATCTCCTCGGAGGGCGTGCCGCTGGACAACTACGACCTGAAGTCGGAGGACGGCGGCACCACCGACATCAGGTCGCACGTGTGCAACCTGCTGCTGGGCTCCGGGTTTGCCTTGGTACGGATCTTGGTCGGCCTGATGTGCTGGGCCTGCCAGTGGGTCTTCAACTTCCCCGTGGTCAAGACGCTGGTGGAGACCGCCCAGAAGTTGAACGCGGCGTTCTTCCAGGCCGCTGCGAACGACCTGGCGCTGTACGCGCTGTTCCTGGCGGCCGGGGTGGCCTTCGGGTGCGTGCTGATCATGCGCGGCAAGGTCGGACGCGGTGCGGGCGAGATGCTGATCACCCTGCTGCTGTCCACGCTGGTGCTGTTGCCGGCCCTGACCCCTCGCAGTGTGCTGGGCGAGCAGGGCCCGCTGATGCAGTCCCAGGCCGCTGCCCACGAGGTGAGCCAGATGGCCGCCGGGGTCAACGGCCCGGACCCCGGGTGCCTGAGCGACCAGGACAAGAACGACCCGTCCTGCCCGATGCGGATGGTTCTGACGAGGACGTTGGTCGTCCAGCCGTACGAGTTGCTCCAGTACGGGTTCATCCCGGACCCGAACTCCTCGAACGCGAACGTGCGGGCGATCGCCGAGACCCACCGCAAGTGGATCCACGGTGAGTTCAAGGGCAAGAAGGCCGGTTCCTGCGGCGACGGCTGGACCGACTGGATGCCCGGGGACGATGCGCTGTGCCCGGCCACCAGCGGCTGGGAGGACATGAAGGCCGATCTGAAGACGCACGGCCCTGAGGGGCAGGCGGCCTACGACTTCGCGGTGAACAGCAACTGGGACCGCGTCGGCGGAACGCTGTTGGTGCTGGTGGCGGTCCTGATCGTGGCGATCGTCGTGCTCGGCATGTGCCTGGTTCATGTCGGCACTCAGTTCGCGGACGTGACCGCGGCCTCGCTCACTGCGCCGGCGATGGTCTGGGCAATGCTGCCCGGCGGCAACCGCTCGGTCCTGTGGAAGTGGTTGGGGATCTTCCTGACGTCCGTGGTCACGGAGTTCGCGGTCAGCATCATGCTGCCGCTGTTCGCCCTGGGCGCGAACCAGATCATGACGGACAACCAGAACACGGTGGTGATCCAGCGCCTCCTGATCCTGGACGGGTTCGCGCTCGTGCTGCTCGTCTTGCACCGCAGGCTCTTCTCGGCCGCTGGCCAGGTGGGCGAGAGGTTCGCCAACCGCATGCGCTACGCCAAGATCGGCGGCAGCCTGTGGCTCGGCGAGAACTCCGGGATGGCGCTGGCCATGTCCCAGGCCATGGGCACTCTGTCCAACTCCGCGGGTGCGGGAGCGATCGGCGCAGGGCGGGCCGGCCTGGGGCTGCTCGCCGGGGGCGGGCTGTTCGGCGGCGGCTCGGCCGTGCACGGGGCGCTGATGCGCAAGGCGCGGATCGCCGAGGGCCTGGCCGCGATCGCCGACCCGGGGCTGGGGCGCATGAACGCCGGTGCGATGGCCATGGGCGCCTACGGCGAGGTCCGGCGTGGCATGGCGGCCCTGGCGCTGCCGTTCCATGCCGCGCACCAGTTGGTTGCCGGAAACCCGCTTCCCGCCCACAAGCTGGCCCGACGCCTCAAGCCTGTCGGGTCCCGCGGCCCGCTGGGCGGAATCCACCCGCCCGGCGGTCCGTCAGGGCCCGGCGGTCATGGCCCCGGTGGCGCCGGCCCGGCGGGCGGCGGCCCGGCGGGCGGCGGCAGGCCACCGTTCGGACGCCAGCAGCAGATGCCCGCCCACGGCCTCACCCCGGCCGGCCACGCGCTGCACAACACACTGCTGAACACCCGGGCCGGTCGCCTGGCGATCCGCGCCGGCCAGGTCGGCAAGCTCGGGTTCAACGCGACGCTCGGTGCCCCGGCCACCCTGACCCGGATCAACCGTGCCGGTGCGGCGGCGTGGCAGAACGTCAGCCACCAGTGGGACCACTACTCCAACGTTCGCAAGGCCTGGTGGGACGACGAGAAGCAGGGGGCCGTCCTTACCGGCCACGCCGTCCGGAGCGGCTACCGGGCCGCGCAGTCGGGGTACAACGCCGTACAGGCCGGCTACAACCACGTCTACCACCACGCGGCGACCTTCGGCGATGTGCACGGGGCGCACCTGGCTGCCGCGCCATTGATCGCGGCCTCGCACTTCCTGTACGGCGCGGATCCCGCCGCCGTGTCGGAGGCCTTCGCGGCGCGCCCGTCCTACTCCGCCACCACCACGGCCTGGGACCCGGTCGACAGGGCGTCGGACAGCACGCTCGTCCCCGACGGCGACGCCGGCTCGGTGATCAGCCGGGACGGCGACCGCCCCGGGACGGTCTCGGTGACGTTCAGCGGCCACGACGATGGGGCTGCCGGGTACGGCGGCGAGGGCGGGATCGTGGACCACGCCGGCTCCCTCGTCCGGGGTGAGACCCCGAGCACGTCGGCCGGCGAGGTAGCCCGCCCGGAGCCGGTCGATTGGGGGGCGAGCGACCACGGCCCGTCCGACATCCGGTCGGCCCTGGGGCCCGGCGTGGTGCCGCCCTCCCGCCCGGCGATCGTGGTCAACGACGAGCCGGGAATGGTCGTGGACCCCGATACCGGGGAGATCCTCGCCTCCGGGCTGACCTGGCCCAGCGCCTCGTCGCCCGAGGCGCCCGCGGTGGAGGGCTTGGACCTGGACGTTCTGCGACGGGTCGGCCCGGAGGTTCTGCGCTCGCCCGACGGCACCTCGATCGAGGCGCTGCGGATGCGCCGCCACCTCGGCCACGCGCCGGGCGGTGACGGCGCTGTGCGGCCCGGGCCGTCGGCCGACGGTGCCGGTGACGAGTCGTGAGGCGCGCCGCGGACCGGGGCGCCCGCCAGCAGCCGGTCAGCACGGCCTTCGTGGCGACCGGCTGCGGTCGGCACGAAGGACCGGCTGCCGGTGGCCGTCGCAGGACGGCCTTCGGCAGCGGGGGGTGGTGACGGTGTTCAAGATCTTCCGGAAGCTCGGCTGCCTGGGCATGGCGCTGGTGTGCGGGGCCGTGCTGCTGGGCGCGGTCTCGGTGATCAGCATGATCGACGGTCAAAACCCTGGCACCACCACGCCGGTCGGCGCGGTCAGCGACATCCCAGCGCGGATGATGAGCGCCTACGTCCGGGCGGCCTCCGCCGTCGGGCAGCTGGATCCGCAGTGCAAGGGGATGACCTGGCAGCTCCTGGCAGGGGTCGGCAAGGTCGAGTCCGGGCACGCGGCCGGCCACAGCATCGACGCCGGCACCGGTCTCATCACCCCGCCGATCATCGGGCCGATCCTGGACGGCAGCGGTGCTGGCGGCAACACGACGCCGGTGATGGACACCGACCACGGCCGCTGGGACGGCAATGCGACGTACGACGCAGCGGTGGGGCCGATGCAGTTCCTCCCGAGCACGTTCGCCGCGTACGCGGCCCGGGTCCGTCCGCAGGACAGCGGGGCGAGTGCCAACCCGAACAACGCCGATGACGCGACGTTGGCGGCGGCGCTGTACCTGTGCGACGACGGCAAGGACCTGACGGACCCGAACATCTTGAGGACCTCGATCCTTCGCTACAACAACAGCTCGGCGTACGTGGACGAGGTGGTGCGCTGGATGCGGCAGTACACCGACCTCGGCGGCACCCCGCCCAGCGGCCCGGCCCCGTCCGACCGGGTGACGACGGTGATCGCGGCGGCCGCCAGCCAGTTCGGCCAGCCGTACTCCTGGGGCGGCGGTGACGCCAGCGGTCCGACCACCGGCATCTGCTGCTCGAACGGCGGCCAGGACGGCCGGCTGGTCAACGGCTTCGACTGCTCCGGATTGATGGTGTTCGCGTTCGCGAAGGCCGGCATCAATCTGCCTCGTGTTGCCTCCGAACAGACCGGAGTGGGCCAGCGCATCCCCGCCTCGGCAGGAGTCTCCGCGCTCCTGCCCGGTGACCTGGTCTTCTTCGGCAACGCCGACGGGATCTACCACGTCGGCCTGTACATCGGCGGCGGTCAGATGATCAACGCCCCGAAGCCGGGTGACGTGGTCAAGCAGGCCGCGGTCTGGAACTACGACTACGCGGGCGGCGCCCGCCCGATCTCCTGAGAGGCCCCCGTGAAGAAACTGCCCCGCTTCCTGCCCGAGCTCGGCGCGATCGTTCTGCTCGCGGTCGGCCTCGCCCTGCTGCTGCCCGCCGGCCCGAAGCCGCACCACTCCACCGGCGGTGCGCCGTCCGCGTCGGCCCGGGCCGAAGCCGCCCCGGCCACCGCTGCGACCCTCGCCCCAACAACCGCCCCACTCCCGGCCGGTGCCCTGCCGGCCGCCGCGCCGACCAGTGCGCCACCCAGCCCGTCCGCTGTGTCGACGGAAGTGCCCTCCGGTGTCCCGGCGGTCGGTGACGGCCCGGCAGGTGACGTCGCGGTGCAGGCCGCCTTCGCCCGGCTGCACCCAAGCGACCTGAGCGCCGCCGACACCGAGGCCCTGGTGGCACTGGGCCGCGACGTCTGGCTCGCCGAGACCACCGGCGCCGGCCGCACCCGGTGGCCGCAGTACTTCTCCCTGGGCCCCGCCGCCAGCGCCCCCTACCTCTACTCCGGCGTTCGGATCCAGGCCGTGGCCGCGCACTCCGCCACCAGTGCCCCGGACCGGGCCCGCGTCGATCTGCTGTGGGTCGGCACCTCCCCAC
>NZ_JBHYKG010000152.1:0-20215 GCF_042741245.1 Kitasatospora sp. NPDC058965 | reverse complement strand
CGCCGGTGCGGACTCACACCTCAGTCACCCGGTGCTCAGTGCCAGGCCTGCTTGGTCGTGCTGGTGTGGGCCGACACGGTGTTGCTCGCGTTGAGGTACTCGCCCGTCGCGACGTTCTGCAGGTACCAGTTGCCGCCGCTGTTGATCTCGTGCCAGCGCTCGAAGCTGTTGCCCGCGCCGCCGTTCTTGCAGGTCTCCAGGTAGACCGAGTGGTCGTAGTAGGCCGTCAGACACATGCTGGTGTCCGCGGTCGGCTTCTCGGTCCACTGGTTGCTGCCGTAGTTGGTGTCCTGCCAGGTGACCGAGGTGTAGCCCGGCGCGCTGCAGCCGTGCAGCCACAGCGGGTCGGTGAACTCGATGCCCTGGGCGGTGGGGTAGTTGAGCACGACGCCCAGGCAGTTCCCGTCGGTCTGCCAGGTCACCGTGCCCGCCGCGCTGGAGGTACCGGCGGAGGCGATGACGAGCATCGGGGCGGCGACCGCGACGGCGGCCGCGGTGGCGAAGCGCTTCTTCAGGCTGGACATGGTTTCTCCCAAGATGGTTCCTCGGACCCCGGGGGGTCGACGGTCCGAGCTGCGGTGCGACCCGCTGACGTGATCATTTCCACCGCCACTCCGCGCGGGCTAACAATGGGCTAACATCCGCGTCGCTGCCCGAACGGGCAGGTACGACGGGGGACGAGGGGGCCGGCCGATGCGATTCGGCGTACTGGGTCCGGTGACGGTGACGGACGGCCGGACGGAGCTGCCCGCCGGGGCGCCGCTGGTCCGCAGCCTGCTCGCGGTGCTGCTCTTCGAGGCCGGGCAGTCGGTGTCGGAGGAGCGGCTGATCGAGGCGCTCTGGGGCGCGGCCCCGCCGGCCTCCGCGAAGGCCTCGCTGCAGAACCTCGTGCTCCGGCTGCGGCGCGGGCTCGGTGCGTCCGGCGCCGAACGGGTCCGGCGGACGCTGGACGGCTACCTGGTCGAGGTCGGACCCGGGGAGCTCGACCTGCACGAGTTCGAGGCACTGCGCCGGACCGGGACGGCGTACCTGGCGGCCGAGCAGTGGCGGGCCGCCGCCGAGGAGCTGTCCCGGGCGCTGGCCCTGTGGCGGGGCGAGCCGCTGGCCGACGCGGTGCCGTCAGCCCGGGACGCGGTGCAGCCCCACCACGTCGGCGAGGCCAGGCTGCAGACCGTGGAGCTGCTCGCCCGGGCGTGGCTGCGGACCGGCCGGTACGACGAGGTCGTGGCGCTGCTCGGTCCGGTGGTCCGGGAGCACCCGTGGCGGGAGAGCGTGCACAGCCACCTGATGCACGCCCTGTACGGCACGGGCCGCCAGGCCGACGCGCTCGCGGTGTACCAGCAGCTGCGGTCGAACCTGATCGGCGAGCTCGGCATCGAACCGTCCACGGTGGTGGCGCAGTTGCACCAGCGGATCCTCGCGGGCGACCCCGCGCTGCTGACGACCGGGTCGGCGGGCCCCGCGGCAGCGCCCGCGCCCGCAGCGGCGGTGAAGCCGGTGGACGTCGTCCCGCGACAGCTCCCGCCCCGCATCGAGCACTTCACCGGCCGCCGGACGGCCTTGGCCGCGCTCGCCGGGCTGCTCGACGCCGCGGCGCCGGTGGTCGCGCTGGTCGGCACCGCCGGCGTCGGCAAGACCGCGCTCGCGGTGCGCTGGGCCGGCGAGGTCGCCGAGCGGTTCCCCGACGGCAGCCTGTACGTCAACCTCCGGGGGTTCGACCCCGCGAGCGGACCGGGCGTCGAGCCCGCGCAGGTGCTGCGCGGCTTCCTGCGGGCGCTGGGCCTGGCGCCCGGCGAGATCCCGTCCGAACTCGACGATCTGGTCGGCCTGTTCCGCTCGCTGACGGCGGACCGGCGGCTGCTCGTCGTGCTGGACAACGCGCGCGACGCGGAGCAGGTGCGGCCGCTGCTGTGCGGCGCCGCCGGCTGCCTGACGATCGTCACCAGCCGGGACCGGCTCACCGGCCTGGTCGCGGTGGACGGCGCACGGACGGTCCCGCTCGACCTGCTGCCCGCGCCCGAGGCGGTGGCCCTGCTGGCCCGCCGGCTGGGCGCCGACCAGGCCGCGGCCGCGCCGGAGGCGGTGGCGGAGCTCGCCGAGCTCTGCGCCCGGCTGCCGCTGGCGCTCAACATCGCCGCGGCCCGGATCGCGACCGTGCCGCACCTGGAGCTGACCGGCCTGGTCGCACTGCTGCGCAGCGACGAGCGGCTGGCCGAGCTGGAGGCCGGCGATCCGTCGGCCAGCGTCCGCGCCGTCTTCTCGTGGTCCTACCGGCAGTTGAGCCCGGCGGCGCGGCGGGTGTTCCGGCTGCTGGGGCTCCAGGCGGGCCCCGACATCAGCGCGGCGGCGGCGGCGAGCCTGGTGGCCCTGCCGCTGCGCGAGACGCGGGCGCTGCTCGCCGAGCTGGTCGGGGCCCACCTGCTGGCGGAGCAGACGGCCGGCCGGTACGCGTTCCACGACCTGCTCCGGGTCTACGCGGTGGAGCAGGCGCACGCCGCCGAGGGGGAGGGGGCCGGAGCGGGCGGGGCCGACGGGGACCGGGACGGAGCGGGGGCGGACGAACCCGGCCGGGCCGGTCTGCGGGTGCTGGACCACTACCTGCACACGGCCCGCGCCGCCGGGCTGCTGCTGTTCCCGAACCAGATGCCGATCGACACCGACCCGGTGACCCCGGGCACCGTTCCGGAGGAACCCGCCGACAGCGAGGCGGCGATGGCCTGGTTCGCCGCGGAGAAGGAGGTGCTGACGGCCGCCGTCAGCGCGGCGGCCGGTGCCGGACACGACGCGCACGCCTGGCGGCTCGCCTGGACCCTGGTCCCCTACTTCGGCCTGCGGGCCCTGCACCACGACCTGCTCGCCGCCGAGCGGACCGCCCTGGCGGCGGCCGAGCGGGCCGGCGACGCGGCGGCGCAGGGCCGTACCCACCGCCTCCTGTCGCAGTCCTGCTACCAACTGCGCCTCAACGACCTGGCGCTCGCCCACGGGCGGGAGGCGCTGGCGTCGTCCGTGGCGCTCGGTGACCCGATGGCCGAGGCCGGCAGCCACCGCGCCCTGGCCTTCGTGTTGGAGCGCCTGGGCGAGTACGGCGAGGCGGTGGAGCACACCACGAGGGCGCACGAGCTGTTCGCGGCCGCCGACTACCTGCCCGGCCAGGCCTGGACCTTGCAGGAGACGGCGTACGTCCTGATCCGCCTGGACCGGCACCAGGAGGCGCTGGCCTGCTCGGAGCGTGCCCTGGCCCTGTTCCGTGAACTCGGCGACCGGTTCGGCGAGGCGGCGGCCTGCCAGACCATCGGCGACGTCCACACCTGGCTGGCGGACCACGACAGGGCGGTCGAGCGGCACCGCCGCGCGGTGGCGCTGTTCGAGGAACTCGGCGCCCGGGAGCAGGGCGCGGGGGCGCTGGCCAAGCTCGGCGACGCGTGCGACGCGGCCGGTGACCGGGGTGCGGCCCGCGACGCGTGGCAGCGGGCGCTGGCCGTGTACGAGGAGGTGGAGCACCCGGACACGGAGGCGGTGCGGGAGAAGCTCGCGGGCGTGGTGCGGGCGTAGGGACCGTCGGGCCGGCCCGGGTCGGTTGACCCCAGCCGGCCGGCCCGGGGCCGGGTCGGCCCGGTGGGCTAGCGGCGGGTGAACGCCATGGTCCAGTTGGTCACCCAGGTCTCCCCGCCGTCGGCGGAGAACGCCTGCTGCCAGTGGGCGGTGGTGCTGCTGATGCCGTCCCAGCGGAAGCGGACCAGGACCGGCCGGTCCTGGTACACGTCCTCGCCCTCGAACTCGCCGACCAGCCCCTCCTCGTGGAGCGCGAACCGACCGCGCACCGGGGGCTCCAGCCGCCCGGTCCGGGTGCTGGCCCAGTGCAGCGACCACTCCTTCGCCTCCGGGTCGAAGAGCCGCAGCGTCATGCCCTGCACACCCAGGGTCGGGAAGTCGATCTCGTCCATGTTGCCCGTGCCGCCGAGCAGGCGGCGGCAGCGGGAGACGCCCGGGAAGTCGACCCAGCCGCTCTCGGGGTCGAGGAAGTCGTTGAGCTTGCGGTTGGCGACGTCCCACTCGCCGATGAAGAAGTCGAAGCCGTCGAAGGGGATCCGGGAGTCGGTGTGCTCGTTCGTCATGCGAGGAAGCTACGGCCGCTCCACTGACATCCTGTGTCAGTGGAGTCGGCGAGAATGACCGCATGCGCGCCAGCCGACTGGTCTCGATCCTGCTGCTGCTCCAGACCCGCGGCCGGGTCACCGCCGCCCAGCTCGCCGCGGAGCTGGAGGTGTCCGTCCGCACGATCTACCGCGACGTGGAGTCGCTGCACGCCGCCGGCATCCCGCTCTACGGCGACGCGGGGCACCGGGGCGGCTACCAACTGCTCGACGGCTACCGCACCCGCCTGACCGGGCTCAGCCCGGACGAGGCCGAGGCGCTCTTCCTCTCCGGACTGCCCGGTCCCGCAGCCGAGTTGGGGCTCGGCTCGGTGCTGGCCGCCGCGCAGCTGAAGGTCCGGGCCGCGCTGCCGGCGGCGCTCGCCGACCAGGTGGGGCGGGTGCAGTCGCGGTTCCACCTGGACGCGCCGGGCTGGTACGCGGACCGGGACGAGACCCCGTTCCTCGGCGCCGTCGCCGACGCGGTCTGGAACTCGCGCGTGCTGCACGTGCGGTACCGCCGCTGGAAGGCTCCCACCGACGTGGCGCGGCGCTGGGAGCCGTACGGGCTGGTGCTGAAGGCGGGGCGCTGGTACGTGGTGGCGGGGCCGGGGCCGTTCACGTACCGGGTGGACCAGATCCTCGCCGTGCTCCCGCCCGAGGGCGGTCTCCCGTCCGGGGACGGTGGCGATGGTGGCGCTGGCGGCGGTGAGCCCGGCGAGGTGGCGGAGACGTTCACGCCGCCGGCCGACTTCGACCTCGCGGCCTGGTGGGAGGACCACCAGGCCGACTTCCACCGCCGGCTGCACCGGGCCGACGCGACGGTCCGGCTCGCGCCCGCCGCGTTGGGCCGGTTCGCCGGGCCGGCTGCCAGCGCCTTGGCCGAGACGGGCACGGTCGAGCCGGACGGCTGGACGCGCGCGGTCCTGCCGATCGAGTCGGTCGAGCACGCCTGCGGCGAGTTCCTCGCGCTGGGCGCGGACATCGAGGTGCTGGAGCCCGTGGAGCTGCGTGCGGCCCTGGTGGCCGCCGCCCGCGCCGTGCTGGCGCGCCACGGCGCGGTGTGAGGCCGGTGCGGTTGTCAGCCCCAGCCCGGGGTCGGTGGGAGCGGCCACGGGGGCGGGGTGGGGAGGGGGCCGGTGGCGGCTTCGAGGGTGGTGCGGCCGGCGAGCCAGCCGAGCAGGGCGTGGCCCGGGGCCGCCACGGTGGGCCCGTCCGGGGTGGTCGTGGCGACCGGCCAGGACAGGTCGAGGTCGGTGGCGGTGATCCGGCCGAGCGGGAAGTCGCGGGCGGCCAGGCCGGCGACGGTGTCGGTGAGGGCCCAGCGCACGTAGTCGGCGGGCCAGTCGGCCGGGGTGTGGTCGAGGTCCAGGTCCACGTGGTGGGTCTCCAGCTCGCGCTGGCAGCGGTGCAGGACGAACCAGGCCGGGTGCTGCCAGCCCGCGAGGGCGGTGACCAGGGTGTCCCAGGAGTCGGCGGGCATCGCGGCGGCGTCGGCGAGCAGGCGGTCCAGGCTCGCCCGCAGCCCGTCGGGGCGGGCCGGGGGCCGGTCGGCGCCGCGAGCGAGGGCGAGCAGGCGGAGGTACGCGTGCGCGGCGGCGGTGAGGTGGTCGACGACATCGGCACGGGTCCAGCCCGGTAGGGCGGACGGGGCGCGCAGGTCGTCGGGGTTCAGCTTCTCGACGGCGCGGAGTAGGCGCTCGGCGGAGGCGTGGACGTCCTCGACGGTGATCCGGATCATGGGGGCACTGTAGAGCGCGGCTGGCAGACTGATCATCAGGAAAAGTCACGGGAGGACTGATGCAGCACCACCTTCGGCCGGCGGGCAGTCCGCCGGTCAACGGATACAGCCACGCGGTGTCGTTCACCGGTCCGACGGTCGCCGTCTCCGGCCAGGTCCCGGTGGACGCGGACGGGCAGCTGGTGGGCGAGGGCGACCCGGTGGCCCAGCTGCGGCAGGTCTTCGCCAACCTGGCCACGGCACTGGGGGCGGCCGGTGCCGGGTTCGCCGACGTGGTGAAGCTGACGGTGTTCCTGGTGGACCTGGCCGACCTGCCGGCGTTCCGTCAGGTGCGGGACGAGTTCCTGGACGCGGAGCGCCTGCCCGCGTGCTCGCTGGTCCAGGTGGTGGGGCTGGTGCACCCGGCGTTCCGGGTGGAGATCGAGGCGTGGGCGGCGCTCCCGGGCGGGGCCACCGCGTGACCCGCCCGGGCAAGTACGCCCTGGTGGAGCGGGAGCGACGGTTCCTGCTGGCCGGGCCCCCTGATCCGGCGGCAGCCACCGCGGTGCGGGTGATCACCGACCGGTACGTGACGGGCACCCGGCTGCGCCTGCGGCGGGTGGAGCTCGACGGCGGCGGCTGCGAGCTCAAGTTCACCCAGAAGGTCCCGGCGTCCGGGGCCGGTGCGATCCAGGGCCTCATCACGAACACGTACCTGTCGCAGGCCGAGTACGACGTGCTCGCCGTGCTGCCGGCCGAGGTGCTGACCAAGACCCGGTTCAGCCTCCCACCGCTGGGCGTGGACGTCTTCGACGGCCGGTTGGCCGGACTGGTGCTCGCCGAGGCGGAGTTCGGGACGGACGAGGAGGCGGCCTCGTTCGCGCCGCCCGCCGACGCCGTCGCCGAGGTGACTGATGACTCACGGTTCACCGGTGGCAGCCTCGTGCGGGCCACCCGGGGGGAGCTGGTGGGGTGGCTGGCGGAGTACGGGGTCGAGGTGGAGGCGTGACAGCGGAGTAGGGCGGTCCCGGGCCCTCAGATCGGTAGCCGCCACCCAGGGCCGTCAGGGTGCCCGATCCAGACTCGCTGGCCGTGCTCGGTGATGGTGATTCCGAAGCCCTCCTGGTGCGGTGAACCGACTGCTTGCCAGCGTTCGACGGCCTCCTCCACCTGGTCCCAGAGGCGCAACGGACCGTGTTGGACGACGGTCCAGCCGCCTTCGGGATCAGGAGCAGTGCGCGCCTGGGAGCCGGTGGCCACGTCCGAGAGGATCTGGTGGCTGCCCGAACCCATCTGCTCGGCAGAGGGCGCGGCGAGTTGGGCCACCCAACCGCCCGTCCAATCGCTGATCAGAGCCGGGTCGATGCGGGTTGGCCGCTCGTCCCCGGGCATCAGCCACAGGCTCTGGCGGGGCGGCCGGTCGTGCGGGCGGGCCACCATGAAGCTGGTGTAGCCGGGGAGAAATCGTCCGTGAGCCCGCCCCGGCTCGGTGACGGTGAGCAGTGCGAGGGCGAACCGGAAGGACCACCCGGTGAGGGTGACCAGGATCCGCCCGCCCGGCGCCACTTGGTAGAGCCAGGGCATCGGGACGAACCGCACGGCGCAGGTGGCGATCAGCCGGTCGAAGGGAGCACCGTCCGGGTACCCGTCGAGGCCGTCGCCGA
Source organism: Kitasatospora sp. NPDC058965 (assembly GCF_042741245.1). NCBI lineage: Bacteria > Bacillati > Actinomycetota > Actinomycetes > Kitasatosporales > Streptomycetaceae > Kitasatospora > Kitasatospora sp. NPDC058965. The sequence goes on along the minus strand of NZ_JBHYKG010000152.1, from coordinate 12,698 downwards.
CCACCAGGGTGGGGTGGTACCCAGCCGCCTTGATCGCCGTCGCTGCGCGCGTGGCCACGCCCGGGTCCACCTCGATGCTCACCACCTGCTCGGAGCCCAGCCGGGCTGCCCCGAGCGCGGTCGAGTAGCCGGTACCGGTCCCGACTTCGAGCACCCGGTGGCCGTCCTCGACCCCGAGCTGGTGCCACATCCGCAGCACCAGCGAGGGCAGCGTGGAGGAGGACGACGGCGCGCCGGTCACTGGCCCGGTCCCTGCAGCACCTGCGTCGATCCGCCCGTCGAGTTGGGTGACCAGGGTCTCGTCGGCATAGACGGATTCGAGCCAGCCCGGTGAGTCCGGCTGCACCGGCCGGTAGCTGGTCGGGTTGCTGCCCGGCACCTCGGCGAAGTACCCGGCGACGAACAACTCGCGCGGCACCCGCGCGGCGGCGGCGCGCCACGCGGGATCAGTGAGCGTGCCCTCGTCGGTGAGCTTCGCGACCAGCTGCGCGCGCAGGGCGGCGGCGGAGGTCATGGCGGGTTCTCCAGTTCGTCGGCGATCGCGTGGGCGATGGGCCGGGTGAGCCGGGGCGGCTGCCAGGCCCACTGGCCGTTCGGGTTGCATTCCAGGAAGTACCACGTGCCGTCCCTGCCGACCGCGAAATCGAAGGCTCCGAAGACCAATCCCATGCGCGAGAGGTACGCGGCCACGCCGGCAGCCACCGGGTCGGGGACCGCCACGGGTTCGCAGGTCAGAAGGGCCTGCCGTCTGCGCCAGTCGAGATCCGGGCTCTCCAGCGCACCGGCGAAGAGCTTGCCGCCGACCGCCGTGAGGCGGACGTCGACGGACTTGTCGACCCTGGCCTGGAAGAGGTGCGGGCAGGCCGACACGGCATCGGTGATCTCTTCGGTACGGACGTCGCGAACCCAGACCTGTTGGGCACTGCCGTCCGGGCCCACGTAGGGAGTGCTCCAGAGGGGCTTGTAGACCGCGGCCCGGGCACGGCAGAACTCCCGGGCCTCGGCGGGGTCCGCGGTGATGACCGTGTCGGGCACCAGAAGCCCGCAGTGCTGGGCAGCGGCCAGTTGGGCGGGCTTGTACTCGGCGTTCCTCACCTGCCAAGGGTGGTTGACGTAGTGCGCGCCGGAGAGGCTGGCGAGGATTCCGCCGGCACCCCAGAAGGCTTGCGCACCCGCAAACTTCGCTTCCTGCCCGCCGAGGTCGGGCGGGCCGTGGAAGGAGGTCGGGCGCCGGTACCAGACGGAGCGGACGACATCGAGGTCCAGGGCACGGGTGGCAGTCAGCAGACTGCCTCGGCGGCCGCCCGTCCCGTAGCGGGCGGTCAGCGAGGCGTCGCGGTGCAGGTCGACACCCGGGTCCAGGCGCACCACGGGTACGCGCCGCTCCGCCAGGATGCGCAGAACCAGGTCCGCCGTAGCGTCGTGCAGGTTGGTCAGGACCAGGACCGATTCGGGCTGAACGGAGGCCACGTCAGCCCGTGCCCTGGTCCTGGTCGTTGGCGGGCAGGCTGTCCATGTCGGTCGGCTGGTTCTGGGTGCCGCTCTGCCCGTCACCGCCGCCCGTGCTGGTCGGCGTGGTCGTGTTGGTACTGGTCCCGTGGGCTCCCAGGTCGACGCGGTGGCCGTGGTCGTCGTAGTGGACGGCCACCTGGGTGGTGGGGTCGATGACCGGGGTGGTGGCGGGTAGGGGCTCGGACACCTCGAAGGGCGCCATCCGGGTTGTGCCCCACGGCGGTGTGGTCGTGCTCATGCATGTCTCCTTGGGCGTTGGCGATCGGTTCGGGGTGCTCTCGGTCGTCACGTGCGTGCGCCGGGGATGGTGATCCCGTGGCTGGTGGCCTGGTGGCGGCGCCAGAGCACGCGGAGGTCCGTCGCGGCGGAGGTGTGTGGTGGGGTGGCGACCAGTTGGTGGTGGAATGTGGTGCAGGTGGGGCAGCCCGGGACGGGGGTCGGGGCGGGGAGGGCGATCACGCGACGGCCTCCGGCTCGTCGGCCTGTTCCTGGCGCGCAGCGGTGCAGCGCCTGCACCGGCACGGGAGTTCGTAGGACGGGCCGAAGGGGTCGTACGGTGCGCCGGCCGTGATCTCGTCGCTGCCCAGGTCGGTCCGGGTGCCGTCAGCGCCGATCCGGTAGACGTGCAGGGTCAGTCGGCTCTTCTTCTTCTGCGTCATGCTTCCTCAACTTGCTGTGCAGTACGGGCAGCTCGGCCAATCGAGCGGGCAGGATCGCACCGCGCGCGATCCGCCCGGTGCACCGCGCGTGGGCTTCCACCCAGTCGGCCAGCGCCAGCATGGTGTGCGGGTTGCAGCCCCCGAGGTTGATGTGCGCGCCGTACTCGGTGATGGTGATCCGCCCGGCGGCGAGCGACGGGAGAAACGGGAGGCCAGAGATGCGCAGAGCGCCCTCCAGACGCTGGACCGCGTACTCGGCGAGCTCTCGGAACTCGCGGATGCGGCGCTGTTCTTGGGTCTCAAGTCGCATGTCCATTCGGGTGGTTCACCCTTTGTGTGAGATGGGCAGGGCGACGGCTCACGAAGTGAGTGACAGCGCTCCGTGACCGTTCCGCTACTAAGGATCGTCGTGGCGGGCTACGATCGGAAGCAGTTCAATTCGCCACCTGGCAGAGGTTAAGTTGGGGTCTCGATGAACCGTCGAACAGTTGATCCATCCTCATCAGCGCTGGCAGCATGGGCTGTTCTGCTTCGGCAGACCCGGGAGTCGCGAGAGCTGACGCAGATTGAGCTCGGCAAGTTGATCAACTACTCGGGTGCCTACATCTCCAGCGTCGAGCTGGCGAAGCGACCCCCGAGCCCGAACTTCCGGAAGGCGGCCGACGAGAGGCTGAAGACTGGCGGCATGCTGGAATTGATGTGGCGCCAACTTCAGCTCAACGCATTCATCGAAGGATTCAGTGAGTTCATCGGCAAGGAGGCCGAGGCGACCGGAATCCGGTTGGTGGAGTTCAGGCTCATCCCCGGCCTTCTCCAAGTGGAGGAGTACGCCGTCGCTTGGGAGAGCGGAAACGTGCGTCGTGGTCGGGCCACTCAATTGCAGGCAAGTGAGCGAGTGAAGATGCTGCTCACACGCCAGCGGTGCCTCGCTCGAGAATCGCCTCCGATGGTGCATGCAGTCCTGGACGAGAGCTGCCTGCACCGGCCGATCGGCGGGCGCGAGGTGATGGTGCGGCAGCTGCAGCGACTGGAGGAGCTGGCGGAGCGCCCGAACGTGGTGCTTCAGATCGCACCGTACTCACTTGGCGCAGAGCACCCGTTCACCCACTCGATCGTCCTTCTGAGTACGCCGAATCGGACTCTGCTGGGCTACACGGAGTCGGCCAAACGGGGCTACCTGGAGCGCGATCCTGAGACTGTTGCCGCTTGGGCAACCGACTACGATCGGCTCCAAGTGGAGGCGCTGTCGCGTGCTGCATCCTTGGAGGTGATCCGGGAGGCGCGGAAGGAGCTTGAACGGCCATGCAGGACCGTGTTGACCTGACTGCCGCGCAGTGGCGAAAGAGCACGTACAGCAACGGATCCGGTGGTTGTGTAGAGGTTGCTGACGGCATTCCGGGCATCTTGCCCGTCCGGGACTCCAAGGACCCCAACGGACCGGCCCTCACCTTCCCCAGCACGTCGTTCGCAGCCTTCGTGGGCGGAGTCAAGGTCGGTAGCTTCGGCAAGGACTGATGCGCTGTGCTTACCCGACGCGGCTCCGTGCGTCAGCAAGGACGAGTGATTGCTGAGTAGAGTCGTCCTCGTGTCTCAGCGAGCAGATCACTCACAGAGGAGCGCCGTGACCGACACCACCACCCTGGAGCCCGGCGAGTTCTTCCACGAGGTCTGGGTCGAGGGAGTGAAGAAGTACTTCCCCGGTGAGCCGAAGGCCAGTTACATCGCGCCGTGGGCCGACTCGCCGGCCTGGGAGCGGGAGTCCGCCGCAGCCGTCCACCAGCAGGTTGCCGACTTCGTGCGCCTTTCCGGGGGCAGCACGGCCAAGCTCTCCCGGGAGCAGAAGGGGCGGTTCGTCGCGCTCTGCTGGATCGCGCAGATCCACAAGCACTTCGAGGACCCGAAGCCCAGCTACGTGGCGGACTGGGACGACCTCCCCGAGTGGCACCGGGAGACCGACTGCGACATCTTCGAGCGGATCGAGCAGGGCGGCTGACTGGACCCCCGGCCTGCGCAGCCCACCGGGTGCTCCCACGTGGAAGGCAGCGGAGCGGGCCCCGAGCAGGGTCCGCCACTGCTTCGTCGCGTGGCAGCTGGGTGCGTCAACAGCGTGGTGAACCAGACCGCTTGCTCGTCGAGGCCGCTCACTGAACGCGCCTCGCCGCGTGATCGCGGCGGGCGGCTATCGTCGTCCCCGTGAGCGAGTCGCAGAGCGAGGAAGTCGTGGCCCGGCCCCGTACCGCCGCCGGCGTGCTGTTCTTCGACGATGACGACCGCGTTCTCCTCGTGAAGCCGACCTACAAGCCCGGGTGGGAGATCCCCGGCGGTTACCTGCGCGCCGGTGAGACGCCGAGCGAAGGCGCTGCCCGGGAGGTCGGGGAGGAGCTCGGCATCACTCCTGCGATCGGCCGCCTGCTCGTGGTGGACTGGGCGCCCCATGACACCGAGGGGGACAAGCTCCTCTTCGTCTTCGACGGCGGTGTTCTCCCTGCGGAGCAGCGCAGCCGCATCGCCGTCGACCGGGTCGAGATCGGCGAGTACGCCTACTGTCCCGGCGAGCAGGTCGACGAACTCCTCATCCCGCGACTGGCCCGCCGCGTCCACGCCGCCTTCGCCGCCCGGTCCCGGGGCGAGACCGTGTACCTGGAGCACGGCGCGGCCCGGTCGTAGGAGCCGGGATGTGCGCGGAGTACGTGGCGGCACAGCACGGCGCTCACTCCTCCTCCGCCGTCAGGTGAGCGGTGAAGCTGAACCTGTCCCCCCGGAACAACGAGCGGACGCACTCCACCGGTCGGCCCTGGCGGTCTCGGGTGACTCGGTTGAGGAGGAGCATGGGCAGGGCCGGGCTGGTGCCGATCAGCTGGACCTCGCGCGGGGAGCCCAGGACCGTCTCGATCCGCTCGTCCGCGTCGGCGAAGACCACGCCGATGCCGCGCAGGTGGGCGTAGAGCGAGGTGGTGGGGTCGAACTCGTCGATCAGGGCGGGGAAGCGGGCTGCGGAGAGGTACGTGCTCTCCAGGCCCACCCGCTCCTCGTCGGCGAGCAGCAGGCGTTCCAGGTGGTAGACCGGCGCGCCGATCTCCACCTGCAGTCCGGTCGCCAGCGCGGCGTCGGCGGCGAGGCGCTCGAACTCGATCAGCTCGCGGCCCGGCTCGCGCCCCTGGCGGCGGACGCCTTCGGTGTAGCTGGCCAGGGTCAGGGGCTGCACGAGCTTGGGGCGGCCGGCCACCGAGGAGCGGCCGCTGCGCTGGACCCGGCCCTCCAGGCGCAGTTCGCGGATGGCCTGGCGGACGGTCATCCGGGAGACCCCGAAGCGGTCGGCGAACTGACGCTCGGTGGGCAGGGCCGCGCCCGGGCCGAGCTCCTCCAAGACCGCGTCGATCTTCTGCTTGACCTGGAAGTACTTGGGCGGCTCGCCGTGTTCCGGCACCCCCGAGCGGACCGCGGCCAGCGGGGTCGGGGAGGGCACGGGCTCGACGGGGAGGCTGCTCACCGAGCGAGCGTATCCGAGGCCGGGCGCCCGCCCGGCCGGTCGGGGTGGGCACGGTCCCCGGTGGAGCGCGAAGCGGCCCGGCAGCGTGGAGCCGCCGGGCCGCGCAGGTCCTGCCGGACTCGTTCAGGTCCAGCAGGGCCCGCTCAGCTGCCGAAGGTCATCGACAGGTCGTCCACGTACCCGTCGTCGTCCGTCCCCGCCGAGCGCTGGAAGGTGGCCGTGAACTTCACCGACGCCGTGCCCGCCGGGACCGTGCCCGTGGCCGTCTCGTGCAGCAGCACGGTCTGGTTGTTGCGCATCGCCGGGGTGACCGTGGCCAGGGTGGCGGTGCCGAGCGAGGTGCCGGCGGCGTTCAGGAAGGTGGCCACCACGCCCGCGCTGTCGCCCTGGGTGCTGTAGCCGCCGATCCAGCCGGACAGCTTGTACGGCAGGGTGCCGCCCGCGATCTGCGAGGCCTGGCTCGACACGCTCACCGTCTGGGTCATCTGCGAGGAGGCGTACGGGCCGCCGTCGAAGAAGGCGTTGCCCGGGGTCTCCGGAGCCTGCGGGCCCTGCGAGGTGACCGGGTAGGTCGGCGCGCCGTAGCAGACCTGCTGCGGCTGGTTGGAGGTGGCGGTCCAGCCCTGGGCGGCGTGGCCGCCGCTGCCCGTGCCGCAAGCGCCCGTCTCGGCACCGGCGTTGACGATCGGCACCGACCAGGTCGAGCCGGGCGCCGCGGCCACGGTCCAGGTGAACGTGGCGGAGCCGGCGGCGCCGGTGCCGTCCGTCGCGGTGGCGGTCACCGCGTACGAGCCCGCGGTGGTCGGGGTGCCGGAGACCGCGCCCGAGGCGCTGATCGACAGGCCGGCCGGCAGGCCGGTGGCGGTCCAGCCCAGGGTCTGGCCGGAGGTGGTGTCGGTGCCGGTCAGCTGCAGCGACGCGGCCGTGCCGACGGTGCCGCTCTGCGCCCCCGGGTTGCTGACGCTCACCGGCGAGGCGGCGGCGAACACCTCGTTGTACGGGGTGGCCCACTTGTCGTTGTTGGTCATGGTGCTGGTCAGGCCGAGCGCGCCCTCGATGGTGCGGGCGGTGCTGTAGTGGTCGTACCGGTTGGCGTCCTGGTAGCCGGCCTTCACGGTGCCCTGGGAGCCGATCACGATGGTCGGGACCTGGTTGGTCTGGCCCGGCCCGAAGCCGCCCGGGGCGCCGCTGCCGTCCTCGTCCCAGCTGATGATCAGCAGCGACTTCTGCTGGGTCCAGGCCGGGGAGGTGAAGAGGGTGGGCATCGTCTGCGAGAGCCAGGTGTCACCGGCCGCGATGCCGCAGTCCTCCATGTCGCTGCAGGAGTCGGCGTCCGCCCAGACGAAGTTCGGGGTGGTCGCGGTGGCGGCCAGGTCGGTGTTCAGCAGCTGCGGCAGCGGCTGCCAGTGGGCCTGGCAGTACGCGTTGTCGTTCTTCATCCGGGCGGCGTAGTAGAACGGCACGTCGTCGTTCTCGTACTCGCCGCTGGTGGTGGTCTGGCAGTTGCTGGTCTGGGTCTGGACGTACTGCTTCCAGGTCTTGCCGGCGGCGTCCAGGTTGTCGCTCAGGCCGTTGTTGGTCGCGGTGCAGGCGGTGCTGGTGATGCAGTTGGAGTTGTTGCCGCCGACCGCCTTGGCGCTGCGGCCGTAGGAGTTGCCGAAGGCGATCTGCTCGTAGTTCGGGTCCGAGTTGTGGGTGCCCGCGTGGTAGTTCGACAGCAGCGAGCCCATCGGGACCAGCGTGTTGTTGATGTACGGCGCGGCCGAGTTGCCGATCACCCCGGCGCCGCCGTCGGCGGTGTTCGAGGCGGCCGAGTAGTTGTTGTTCTCCATCATCACGAAGAACACGTGGTCGTAGCCCGGGACGGTGGAGGCCGGCACGGTCAGGGTCGGCGCGGTGACGGCGGTGTCCAGGGTGAGCGACAGGTCGTCGGCCATGCCGTCGTTCTGGGTGCCCGTCATGGTGAAGTCGACGGCGGTCCGGATGGACCTGGTCCCGGCCGGCACGGCGGCGGTGGTGCTGCGCTGCACGAACGAGGTGGTGCTGCTGCGGTCGGCTGCCAGCACCGGCGAGATCGTGGAGGTGCCCAGTGCGTTGCCGGCGGCGTCGCGGTAGGTGACGGTGACCCCGGCCGCGTCGTCGTAGCTGCCCACGCCGCCGAGCCAGCCGGCGACGGTGGCGTGCACGCCGCCCGCGTCGATCGCGGTGGCGGCCGAGGAGACGTCGGTGACCTGGGTCATCTCGGAGGAGCCGCGCGAGCCGCCCTGGAAGTAGGCGCCGCCCTTGGTCGGTGAGCCCGGGGTGGTGGTGGCGGCGCCGGTCGGGACGCCGTAGCAGTTGATCACCGGGTCGCCGGAGGTCAGCTGCCAGCCGGGGACGGTGGTCTCCTCCCAGCCGCCGGGACTGCACTGCGAGGTCTCGGCGTCGCCGTTGAGCAGCAGGTTGGCGCTCTGGGTGGCGGCGGAGGCGGACTGCGGGGTGACCGCGACCAGCGGGGCCGCGACGGCCAGCAGGGCGGTGGCGAGCGCGGCGGCGGTGCTGCCGCGCCTGCGGGAGGGGGAGGGGGACGGGAGGGCGGACCGACTCATGACGGGGCGTCCTTCTGCTGAGGGGGGGGGCGGGGGGGGGGGGGGGGGGGGGGGGGGGGGGGGGGGGGGGGGCGGCGGGGGGGGGGGGGGGGGGGGGGGGGGGGGGGGGGCACCGACTCTTGCGGGGGGGTCCTGCTGGTGCGGGGGTGGGCTCGGGCGGCTCACGCATGCTCATGCTCGCAATTGGGCTAGCCCAATCGCGGCGCTCTGGGATTGTTGGGCCGTCGGTGGGCCGTCACTGGTCAGTTGGTTAGACAACTGGCGTCGGTCTGGCGAACGGGTGGGGGAGCCGGGTCGCGGTGCGGGGCCCCGCGGGGGCACGGGCGCACGCGTCCGCGCACGCGTCCGCGCACGCGTCCGGACACGCGTCCGCGCACGCGTCCGGACACGCGTCCGCGCACGCGTCCGGACACGCGTCAGGGCCGCTGCCGGACGGATCCGACAACGGCCCTGACGGTCAATCAGTTCGAGCGGGAGGAAGCGTGGTTCAGCCCGCGTGCACCGCCGCGACCAGGTCCGGCAGCAGCTTCGCCGCGTCCGGCGTGCCCAGGCCGGTGATCGGGTCCCAGCCGGTGGTGGCCGGGTAGCCCGGCACCGACGGGTCGGTGGTGTTGTTGCCGATGGTCACGTCGTGGAAGTCCGCCGCGTACCTGGCCGGGTCCGCGCCGAGCCGGTACAGCGCCGGGTTGATCAGCCCCAGGCCGCCCCCGTTCAGCTGGTCGGCGATCGCCACCAGGCCGGCCCACTCCGGGCAGGCGAGCGAGGTGCCGCCGATGTCGTACCAGCCGGTGCTGCACGGCGCCGCACCGCAGTGCAGGCCGCTCAGCCCGTCCGGCGGCAGCGAGACGTACACCAGCGAGCCGGTGCCCGGCGAGGCCTGCAGCGACACGTCCGGCACACCGCGCATGGCGCCGACCGCGGTGCTGCCGGCCGGCAGTGCGGCCTGGTAGTCCGGGCGGGCGAAGAACTGGCTGTACCCGCCGCCCGAGTCGGTCCAGCCGACCTCGGCCGCGCCGGGGTGGGACTGGCAGGTGGCCGGGTTGTCGGAGCTGTCGGTGACCCGGGCGTCGGTGGCGGTCGGGTCGGTGCACAGGTTGGTGCCGCCCACGCCGGTGACCAGCGGGTCGGAGGCCGGCCACTCGACCGAGGGGTAGGGGATCGGGGTCCCGCCGGCCTTCACCGGGCTCTTGGTGCTGTCGGCCGTCCCGTTGTCACCGGAGGAGCCGAGCACCGTGACGCCGTTCTGCGCGGCCGACACGAACGCGTGCCGCAACTGCTGGACCGACTGCGAGCTGGCGAACGCGCCCTCGGCGGAGGCGAAGGACTGCGAGATCACGGTGGCCAGGTGGTTGTCCACCACGTACTGCTCGGCGTTCATCATGGTCGGCAGGCCCTGCACGCCGAGGGTCTCGGCGGTCGGGGTGGTGACCAGCAGGATGTTGGCACCGGGAGCCATCGCGTGCGCGGTCTCCACGTCCAGTGCGACCTCCAGCGCCCAGGCGCTCTTGTCCTCCTGGCCGGTGCCCTTGCTGCTGCCGGGCGGCGGGTTGGTCGACGGCGAGCCCTGCACGTGCAGTTCGCTGAAGCTCGGCATGCCCGGTTGGCAGGTCACCGCCTCCTCCCCGCACATCGCGGCCACGCCGAAGGCCTGGTCGAAGACGTGCAGGTCGTGGGCCATGGTGTCGCTGCCGTAGGAGTCGACGACGGCGATGGTCTGCCCGCGGCCGTCGTACCCGTTCGCGTGCAGCGCGGTCACGTCGTAGGCGGCGCGCACCGCCTGCGGGCCGAAGCACCGGCGGCCGGCCGTGGCGCACTGCGCCATGGTGGGCGGGGTGTCGCCCGCGGCGAGCTGGACGTAGTCGGCCACGGTCGGCCGCACCGAGGGGAAACCGGAGGCCGAGGCGGCCACGGTCGGAGCGGCGAGCACCCCCGAGCCGGCCAGCGCCAGGCTGCTGATCCCGGCGAGCAGCCAGCGGGCGGTGCGGGTGGGGTGGTGCGTCAAGAGTCCTCCTTGAGGGTTGTTAGGGGGACTTGCCGACTCCCGGGGCACGGGCCGGATCCTGCAGTCCGGGCACCGGGGAGCCTGTTCCGCCGACCGGTCCTGTGGTGGCTGACGACACCTGGTGCCCGAGGGACCGGCCGCGGACCGCGCAGAGTCTAGGGCGCGGGATCCGCCCGCTCAATGCTTCTGACAAGGGCGGCTCAACCGGCCTGCAGCGCCTCGCGCAGGACGGCCAGGCCCTGCTCCAGCCGGTCCTGATCGATCGTCAGCGGCGGCATGATCTTGACCACTTCGTCGTGGCGGCCGGCCAGTTCGACGATCAGCCCGTGCTCGAAGCAGTACTGCTGGACCCCGGCGGCCCGCTGTTCGCCGCCGACCGCGCCCAGGTCCAGACCCAGCACCATGCCCCGGCCGCGCACCGCCAGCCCCGGCAGCTCCCCGCCCAACTCGGCCCCGAAGCCCTGCAACCGCTGCGCGGCGGCGGCCAGCCCGGCGTGGAACGCGTCCTGCTCCCAGTAGTCGAGCGCGGCGGTGGCGGCGACGAAGGCGAGCTGGTTGCCGCGGAACGTCCCGGTGTGCTCGCCCGGCGCCCACACGTCGAGTTCGCGGCGGATCAGCAGCAGCGAGAGCGGCAGGCCGTAGCCGCCGATCGACTTGGAGACGGTGATCAGGTCCGGCACCACGCCGGCCTGCTCGAAGGCGAAGAAGGTCCCGGTCCGCCCGCAGCCGGTCTGGATCTCGTCGGCGATCAGCAGGATGCCGTGCCGACGGGTCAACTCCGCCAGCCGGCAAAGCCAGTCGGCCGAGGCCGGGTAGACGCCGCCCTCCAACTGCACCGGCTCCACGATCACCGCGGCCGGCGGCTCCAGGCCCGAGGACGGGTCGGCGAGCATCCGCTCCAGGTAGCCGATCGAGTCGAACGGGCCGAGCGGGCCGTCCTCGAACGGCACGAAGGTCACCTCCTGCGGCGCCGATCCGCCGGCCCGCCGGGCCGAGCCGCTGCCGGTCACCGCCAGCGCGCCCTGCGACATGCCGTGGAAGCCGCCCGCGAACGAGACGAAGCCGCGCCGGCCGGTCGCCTTGCGGGCCAGCTTCAGCGCCGCCTCGACCGCGTTGGCCCCGGTCGGGCCGCAGAACTGCACCTTGTGGTCGAGCCCGCGCGGGTGCAGCACCACCTGGTCCAGCCGCGCCAGGAACTCCCGCTTGGCCACGGTGAACATGTCCAGACCGTGCGCGATGCCGTCGCGGGCCAGGTAGTCGGCCAGCCGCCGCTTGATCGGCTCCGGGTTGTGCCCGTAGTTGAGCGCCCCGGCGCCGCAGAAGAAGTCCAGGAACACCCGGCCGTCCTCGGTGAACAGCTCGGCCCCCTTGGCGCGGTCGAAGACCACGGGGAACTTGCGGCAGTAGAGCCGGACTTCGGCCTCCATCGTGTCGAACAGGGCGGATCTGCCGGGCGCCGGACGCCCGAGCGGCGCGGTCAGGGTGTCGCCGTCGAGGGGCATGCGTGGTCCTTTCCGGAGGGGTACGGCCAGCCTGCGTCGTCCCGGGCCGGGTGCGACAGAGAAGGACCGGCAGTCCTGGAAGCACCGCGGACTGCGTGAGGTTGCGCCGGTTCTTCCCTATGGCCGCCCCCGGCCCGCGGGCCAGTCTTCGGGGCAACGACGCCGGCCCACCACGCCGGCCACCAGCACGCCGAGGAGGCGGACATGGCGGACGAGGACACCGACGAGCGCACCTACTACGTGGTGCTCAACGACGAGGAGCAGTACTCGATCTGGCTCGCCGAGCGGGAGGTCCCGCCGGGGTGGACCCGCGAGGGCACCGAGGGCACCCGGCAGGAGTGCCTGGACCACATCGACCGGGTCTGGACGGACATGCGTCCGCTGAGCCTGCGTCGCCGCATGGAGCAGGCGAGCCAGGGCGCATGAGGACCACGGTCGGCCGGGCCGCCACTGTGCCGCCGCAGTGGTGCGTGCATGAGATGTTCGCCGAGCAGGCGGCCGCCAGGCCCGGGGCAACCGCCCTGGCGTACGGCGAACTGCGGGTGAGCTACCGGGCGTTGGACGAACGGGCCAACCAGCTGGCGCACCTGCTGCGGGAGTCGGGAGTGGGGCCGGGCACGGCCGTGGGAGTCTGCGCGGTGCGCGGGCCCGGCACGGTGGTCGCGCTGCTCGCGGTGCTCAAGGCGGGCGGCCACTACCTGCCGCTGGACCCGGAGTACCCGGCCGAGCGGCTGGCCTTCATGCTGGCCGACTCCGGGGCCGGACTCGTGCTGGCGCAGCCCGAGTTCGCCGACCACCCCGGTCTGACCGGTCGGGCGGTGCTGCTGCTGGGCGAGGGCCGGTCGGCCGCGGCCGACCGGCCGACCCGGGCGCCCGGGAAAACGGCCACCCGGGCCCACCAGGCCTACGTGATTTACACCACCGGGTACAACCGCCGGCCCAAAG
>NZ_JBHYKG010000151.1:0-20306 GCF_042741245.1 Kitasatospora sp. NPDC058965 | reverse complement strand
AACCTGATCAAACACGAGGCCACCTCCGCTGCGGAGGACCTCGGCGCCAACGCCGCCGAGGACTTGGGCACGGCGGCGGCGAAGGACTCCGCCGAGGAGACCGAGGCCATCGGCGGCAGCTGCGCCATCCACTCCTTCGCCGGCGACACCCCGGTCCTGATGGCCGACGGGACCACCAAGCCGATCAGCCAGATCAAGGTCGGCGACCGGATCACCAATGCAGCCCCGGGAGCCGGGGACCAGAAGCACACCGTCGACGTCGTCCACGTCACCTACACCGACACGGACTTCACCGCCCTGACGGTCACCACCCCGGCCGGCCCGAAGACCATCACCACCACCCAGAACCACCCCTTCTACGACATCACCACGGGCCAGTTCACCAAGGCCGGCCAGCTGGGAGTTGGCGAGCAGCTCCAGACCACGGGCGACGGGCGCCTGACGGTCGCGGGGGTGCGGAACTACACGGACAGCTTCGTCACGTACGACCTGACGATTGACGGGCTGCATACGTACTATGTGCTCGCGGGGACCGCGCCAGTCCTTGTGCACAACTGCGGAAATGCCAGTACTGACGACCTTTATGCAGCGGCCACGGGAAATGTCAAGGGACAGTTGAGCCCGGCAGGTCGAGCTCTTCAGAAGCACGGCGACCCAAGTCCCGGAAACATCCTCAAGCGTGGACAGGCCCATGTCGACCGGTACGACTTCGGTAGGGTGACCAATAGTGAGAGAACCGAGGTCGGGAACGAGATTATCGAGGAGATCCTGACGCATCCGGGGGCGACGGAGAAGCTGAATCCGTCTGCGATTGCCCACTATGGAGGCGTCACCCGCGACATCAAAATCCCCGGAAGTTGGGGTGCGCGGTGGAGCATGCGAGGTGGAAGCCTCACCTTCGAAGGTTTTCTCTAGGAGCAACGGAACGGGACGGAGCTGGTGTGGACTACCGGAAGGAACACTTCGTTGTCGATGGGGCGCTGCGCGATCTGTGTGTTCTCGATGCGCGCGGCGAGGACTGGCATAGGATGATCTCCGCACTCTCGTCCTCGGGATGGGAAGTGTCGTTCACCACGACCCTTTCTGATGGGCCGGCGAGTGCGCCGGGTGACGCTGAGGAGCTTTTCAGGCAACTCCTCCTCGATGCTGAGGCTTCGGCTACGCTTGCGATTCTTGTCGATGGGATCTGGTTCGCGTGCTACTTCTTTGACAAGGAGGAGATCGAGTTCACCTTTGATCCCGAAGATGTGCCGGACGAGACCTCTTTCGAGTCGGTGGAGAAGTTCATGAAGTGGCTCGGAGACTCATGCGGGCAGCCAGTAGTAATGACAATGGAAGGCACTGATCACCGGTCGATGCCAGTGCTTCTGGAATATGTGCCTTCCTGACAATTGATCCCCTCCCGGGTGTCCCCCGGGAGGGGATCAATCAGTGACTGAAGAAACGTGGCCAACACTGTGAAAGGGTACTCGGTGAAACCCCGATCGCTTGGAACCGTACGGTCGATTCCGGAGCTGGGGTAGACGGAAAAGCGTGGCGGGGCGCATTGTGGCCACGGTGCACCGATCTGAGCGCTGGGCTTCAGCGTCAGCGCCGCCTGCTCAAGGCTGGGCCCGGCTATGCGGTGCGGCACCTGGGGCAGCGGCACGGTGGCCAGTCTCCGGTGAGTGGCAGCCGGTACCACGGATCCGGCTCGATCGTCTGTGGCGCACCGCGCGCATTTCGACGCCCGTCCGGGCTGACGGTGTAGACCCGGATCGTCATGACGCCTCTCACCGCTGTTCCGTGGCGCAATGCGGGCAGCGATGCCACCCTGCCGGACAGGGCGGGGGCTTCGGCCGGACCACGGTGCGGTGCAGCCGGTGGACGGCGGCCCGTAGCCAGCGGCACGAGCCCAGAGGCCCAGTTCTGACAATGAGTTGACGGTGCGTCACGGCGATCGCCTCGGTTCCCGTGCGGAGGCCTGGGCCGCCTCGGCCGCCGTTGGGTATCGCCAGCCGTCCAGCGCGGACACTTCCCAGGTCGTGGTGCCGCCCAGGCGGCGGAGGGTGATGGTCGGCACGCCGTAAGGGGAGCCGTGGACGACGCCCACTTGCCCGGTGCTCGTGTCGACGACCCTCACCTGCTCAGGCGGGCGGTACGCCGTGGTGGCCTCAAGGTTCACCGATGCACTGGCCACGGTCTGGAGCGCCTGCTTGCTCATCGCGCTGCGCCCGCACCGGCTGGCAGAGGCGGGGGCTGGACAGGTATCGCCGTGCAGGCTGTGCGGGCTGGTGGCTCCACGGGGAGCCGGTGCTGTGGTCACACAAGGAGGATCCGCTGCCGGCAGCAGCGGAAGTGCCACAACCTGTGGCACTCGTTCAAACAACCCGCGCCCACTGGCAGAACGCCCGCAACTCCTCGTTCCGGCCCCGAGACAGGCGCAGGAGTGTGGCCAGCTCGGTCCGGACCTGTCCGTGCTCCCGGACATGCTGAGGGGCGATCCGTCGGGCGGCCTGCAGGGATTCGAGCGCATGGTCGCGCCGGCCCAGGTGTACCTGCGCGCGACCGAGGTCAATGTAGTAGTGCGAGCGCCGCTCGGCCGGCATCGTGTGCGGCGGCGACCACTGGCGTGCCGCTGTCACAGCGTGAACCAGGCCGACCGGGTCGGCCAGCTCGACGGCGACTGCCAGGCGGTGGATCCGTAGCGAGTCGGGGCCGACTGCGGTCCCGTCGTACAGCTGTTCCGGCACCTGGGTGGCGAGGTCCTCGGCGAGCACCAGGTGGTCACGGGCCTGGTCCGCGTCCTGGAGGCGGCCGGCGATGACCGCCGCCCGCATGTGGAGGGCGGCGGTCGCAGCGGTCAGGGACACGGTGGTGGGGCACGGGAGTGCTGACCTGGCGGTCGACAGCGCTCGCAGGCCCGATTCGAGCCGGTGCGCTGCGAAGAAGACCTCAGTGCGCACGTATGCGACCGCCGCCGTGAGGGCCGGGTCATCGGCGATACTGGCTGCCCAGCCCATGAGTGCTACGAGGCGTGCCGACAGGTCGGTGTAGCCGTACTTATACGCCACCGCGTCCGCGGCGCGAAGCGCGAGAACGAGGAGCCGGGCGAGGTGGCGGCGGTGGTGCCCGACTGCCGTATCCAGTGCTCGGAACAGTTCTTCCAGCAGCGCCGGAACCTGCTCGGCGAGTTGGCCGTATCGGGAATTGACGCGCTGTTGGGTCAGCTCGTCGACCGCCGCGACGAGGCAGGTGATCGGCCTGACGGGACCTCGATCGGGCAGATCGTAAGCGGCGATGGCAGCCTGAATGGCCGGGATCGTGCGGTGCACGCGGCTGCTGGTCGGCCCAGGTCCGTCGAGCAATTCGCCTGAGGTGGTCCCCAGGGCCTCCGCCAGCGCGTCCAGGAGTGGATGGCTCGGACGTCGCTCACCGCTCTCCAACTTGCGCAGCATGCTGACGGAGATGCCTGATGCCTTGGATGCCTGAACCCGCGTCAGGCCGGCGAGGGCGCGAGCCGCGGCGATGCGGTATCCGAGCAAGGGCGCGCTGGACATACCGGGCTCCGTTCCGTGAGGCCGAGCGAACCGTACCCGGAGCGGTGGGTCCGAGGTGCTCGAATCGCTTCAACGCCTCTGGTCTCGACGATTCTTCATACTGGTTCGACCAGGAGGTCGGTCAACTCGTCGAGTGAGTCGACGGTCCAGTCTGCTGACGGTGCGTCAGTGGTGAGGCCGATGGGACCGCGGCGAAGGTGCGCGGTACGGAGTCCGGTCAGCTCGGCCGGGACGATGTCGTTGGCAGGGTGATCGCCGACGTAGACGATCTCGGTGGGTGGCAGGGCGGTCCAGGCGACGACGCGCTCGAAGAACTCGCGGGCCGGCTTGGCGGTACCCCACTCGGCGCTGACGGCGATGGCGTCGACCGGCAGCCCGAGGCGGCGCAGGCACTCACCGGCGCGGACGTTCTGGTTGCCGGCCACTCCGACCCACAGACCCGAGTCCTTGAGACGCTGCAGCGCTGGGCGGACGTCCGGGTAGAGGTCGGTGTCATCGAGGTACTCGTCGTGACCGGCTGCTCGGCGGGCCGCCCATTCGGCGCCCACATCACAGCCGGGTTTGGCGATGCGGATGGCTTCGGCGTTGTCCAGGCCTCGGGCGAGCACCGTGCCGACGAGAGCGGACATGGTGTGCGGCGGCACGCCCAGCCAGGCGGCCCAGTCGTGCCAGTAGCGGGTGTCGCTGGTGAGGGTCTCCCCGACGTCGAACACCACTGCCTTGATCGCCATGGCGGCAGCGTAACTGAGCCCCGGCGGGCAGGAGGTGCGCCAGTGGGTGCGTCAGTTTGGCTGTGCTGTGCTGTGCTGCCGATGCCGGATCTGATCGATGCCTTGAACAGATCGAGCCGGGCTCGCTGTCAGAAGTCCCTGCCGTGGCAGCGTCAGGCTGAGCCGGTGAGGCTGTCTGCTCGCAGAGCGGCTGGGGGCGGTGCGCACTCGTCGTCGCTTTCCCAGGACGCGAGCAGGCTGGCCCTGAGCAGGAGGTGACCAGCCTGGCCGGCCCCTGGGGCCTGGAGGAGGTCCCACTGCCGGGCGGACTCCAGGAGGAGCTGGACACAGTCCAGTCGCCGCAGGTCTACTGCGCGCCGCAGGGCGATGGAGAGGACAAGAGGAGACAGTCGGGCCTGCTGGCGCGGGGGCAGGGCGAGCAGGCGCTGGTACCACTGCGGCTGCTCGTCCTGGTCCCCCGTGCGCGCCGGGAGTTGGGCGAGCAACTGCTCGACCGCTCCCAGGCAGCCGCTGGTGTCCGGGGCGATGTCGACCGGGGGCGCCACGCGGTTGGTGAGGGTCACCGCGCACAGGAGGCCCAGCACGTAGACCGCGTGGTAGGTGGTGGCGAGGGCGTAGCGGCTGCGGTCCTCGCTGCCGAGTCCGTGGTAGCGCTCCGACCGCACCAGCGGGGTCGGGAGGAATCCGGCCTGGTCGTCGGCCGTGGTGAGGAGTTGGAAGGCGAAGACGGAGGCGGGGCTCCACGGTTGCCCGAGCATCGGCCCGCAGAAGAGCAGTTCGCCGGCGAGGTCGTAGTCGTGCTGGTCGAGGCTCGTCGCCATGGCGGCTTCGGTATCGGCCTGCACGGCAGACAGGGGCCGGGGCAGGCGCGGGCGTCGGCTGCCCAGGTCGGTGGCGAACATGACGGCGTGGGTCAGGGCGTAGGCGTCGTCCCGCGACCCGGCCAGCGCGTCCAGGGGACGACCGAGCATGGAGCGGGCCAGCACCGGGTGCAGGGTGTACGTGCGCCGTGCCTGCTGCGGGATGCCGGACAGCTCCGTGAGCCAGACCTGTTCGAGGTCCCGATGGGGAGGGCGCTCGCGGCCCGGGGCGGTGCGCGGCCAGGTGCAGGCGGTGTGCAGGAGCCGGTCGAAGGCCGGATCGGGGTGGCCGGCCCGGGAGAGGCACACGTGGGCGCAGCCGTGACTCAACGCCATGGCGGGCTCCAGGCACACCGCCGCCCGGGCCCGCTCGCCGCGGGCGTGGGGGGCGAGGCGGCGGGCCAGTTCGTCCACCCGTGCGCGCAAGGCCGGGCGGTCGACCGCGGCGCGGGCCGCGGCCAGGACCAGCATGGCGGTCTCCGTGACCACCTTCTCGGGGCGGACGTCCACGGTCGGATCAACGGCATCCCGGTAGCCGTCGGGTGCGAGGACGTCCACCGCGCGCAACGCGATGTCGAGCGTCCTGAGCAGCCTTCGTTCGAGGTCCGCACAGTCCCAGCGCCGCGTCGTCCCGGTCATCCGGTGTCGTTCCTCTCCTTGTCAGGAGCGTCGGGAGTGTCAGGCTGTCGGCGGTGGGGTACCGCTGTCAGTCCGTCAGTTCCTGACCGACCGCGCGCAGCTGTGCGGCGGAGTCCAGCGGACCGCCGGAGGTGGACGGCCGGAACACGCGGACGAAGTGCTGCCCCGTGCCGCAGAAGCCGTCCTCACCGCTGAGGGCGAGCGCCGGCCCGAACTTCGCGAGGGCGTTCCCGATCGCGGTGAAGTCAACGGCCTTCGTGTCCAGCAGCGAGGTCACGATCGCCCGGTGGCTGTCGGTGGTGTTGTCGGATCCGGTGCCCATGTCGACTCCTTGCTTCGTGTGCGACTCAGATGGAGTGCGCTCAGCCTAGGGCATGACCCTTCCGTTGCGTGGTCGCAGTGTCACGCGGCGTGGCGCGGGACGGCGCCCGGCGGCCGGGGTCGGGTCGAGTGGACTTCGGCCCGGACTGCCTGACATCCGGGTAGTGACGGGAGTACGGTCGGTCACATGGGTCAGCCAATTCCTTGCTACGCCTGCGGCGGTGCCGGCGTCACCACGCAGACCCGCCACAGCGTCGTCACCAAGCCCGACGGCAGCCAAGAGCCCACCACCGAGACCTTCACGGGCCCGTGCGCCACCTGCCACGGATCCGGCCGGATTCAGTAGGAGCCCCCGATGCGCCTCGTCTTCGCGTGCACTGCCTGCGGCATCCACTACCTGCCACCCGCAAGCATGACCTGGTCCGATGGCACCACAGCCAGCCCCCTGTGGTGCTCCGTCCACCACGCCGCCGCCACCGCCCGCGGCATTGCGGAGCCGCCCGCAGCAGCGGCAGCAGCCCTCGCCGCTGCCCGCATGCGCAGCGCGGCGTCCTCCGCCGGCCGGGCCGACCAGGCCGACCACGCCGAGCGGCGGCCCAGCAGGCCCGCGCGCACGCGGCGAGCGGGACGCACCAGCACCAGTCGCAACAAGCTCAAGTAGACCGCGCCCAGCGACGAATCCCCGTGCTCGGCCCGGCTCGGGCGATGCGGCCGGGCGGCCGGCTGTGGCGCCCTGCTTCTCGGCGGGGTCGCCGGGCGGGTTCGACCTTCCACCCGGGGTGGCCTTCCAGGTCCGTTACCCTCAGCCCATGGAGCCGGACCGTCCCCTCGTTCGTGACGTCTTCCCGGACCTCGTCTCCGAGCTGACCGCCCTGCTGGTGGACGAAGGAGAGCACGACCTCGCCATCTGCGTGCAGGACGTCCGTCTGGTGGGCGAGTGTGACTGCGGCGACGGCTTCTGCCAGAGCATCCGCACAGCGGACCATCCGCGGGGACAGCCGTACGGCGCAGGCCATCGGTGCGTGCCGCTCTCGCCCTCGGAGGGCATGCTGATCCTGGACGTCGTGGACAGTCGGATCATGTACATCGAGGTGCTCGATCGGCTGCCGATGCGCCGACGGGGCGCGGAACGCTGAGCTGCGAGCAGGCCTCGTGGGCGTTGTCCGCCGGGCGTGAACCTCGCGGTGGGCTGCGGGAGATGGTCGGTGGGGCGGTGGCTCACGTGCGGGCCGTTGCGCCGCGAAACTCGGCTGACACCGGGTCAGCAGTGCGCCAGGATGGCCGTTTGTCGTCCTGGCGAGCGAAAGGCTGTCCGAGTGCCGCACCCTGAACCGCGACCGATGACCGACTCGACCGAACTGCTCAGCGCGGAACAGGTAGCGGACCTGGCCGTTCCCGTGGCGGCGGCCATGTCGCCGGACGGTCGGCTGGTTGCCTACAGCGTGGTCGCGAACAGTGGGAGGGGCGGAGGTCCGGACAGCTCTGTCTGGGTCGCCGCCGCCGACGGCAGTGCAGCCCCGCGCAGGCTGACGGCTGGTACGGCTCGCGCCGCTGCGCCGAAGTGGGCGCCGGACTCGGCTGTTCTGTTCTTCACCTCCGAGTCCGGGGAGCGGGGCAGCTCCCAACTGTGGCGGATCCGCCTGTACGGCAACGAGGACCTTGCCGAGCCCCTGACCGACTGGCGCGGGGGCATCGGCGACCACTGTCCGCTCGCCGGCGGCCGCACCGTGGCGTTGCTCGCGGCGGACGAGCCCACCGCGGAGGACGAACGCCGGGCGGCCGAGGGGGACGACGCGAAGGTCTGGGGGCGGCACCTCCCGGTCACCCGGCTGCGCCTGCTGGACCTGGCGACCGGCGCGGTCCGCACCGTGGACGGGCTCGGGGACCGCCACGTCGTCGAGGTGACCCAGCGTCCGGACGGCGGCCCGCTGGCGGTGTTGAGCTGGGCCACCCCCGAGCTCGATCCCGGCGTCATGACGGCACGCCTGCATCTGGTCGCCCCGGCGACGGGAGCCGTCCAGGAGCTGGGACCGGTCGGGGTCGAGGCCCGGTCCCCGGTCTGGTGGCAGCACGACGGGGAGTGGCATCTGGCCCACGTGGCGGTGACCCCGGGGCACGTGATCGGCGCGCCGGCCGTGATCGACACGGTTCCGCCGGCCACCGGCCCGACCGGGGAGCAGCGCAGTCTCACGGCCGGCATGTCCGTCTGCCCCACGGAGCTGGTGCAGGTCGCCGACGGGCCGCCGTTGGCGCTGTTCGCCGACGGGCTGGACACCGCGTTGTACCGGCTGGATCCGCAGGCGCTGCGGTTCGACCGGCTGTCCTGCTCGCCCGGTACGCTCGCCGGCCTCACGGCGAGTCGCTCCGGGGCGGCTCTCGCCGTGGTGGCGAGCACCGCCCACGGGCCGAAGAACGTCCACGCGGGGCTCACCGGCGGGCCGCTGCGGCGGCTCAGCGACACCAGTCCCGAACTGCACCGGATCCGCTGGGGTGTTCAGGAACGGCTCAGCTACCGGGCTCCCGACGGGCTCCAGTTGGACGGCCTGCTGATCCTGCCGGTCGGCCGGACCCGGGGCGAGGGTCCGTTCCCGCTCGTCACCCTGGTCCACGGCGGCCCGTACTTCCGCTTCGCCGACGAGTTGGCGCTCAGCGTGGTCGACTGCGGTCAGTGGCTGGCGACCGCCGGATACGCGGTCTTCCTGGCCAATCCGCGGGGCGGGTCGGGCCACGGGCACGACTTCGCCGCCGTGGTGGCGGGTGCGGTGGGCGGCGACGAGTGGACCGACATCCTCGCGGGGATCGACCTGCTGGTCGCCGAGGGAGTCGCCGATCCCGAGCGCCTGGGCATCTCCGGGTGGAGCCACGGCGGCTTCATGGCCGCCTGGGCCGTCGGTCGGACCGACCGGTTCAAGGCCGCCGTCATGGGCGCCGGCATCAGCGACTGGGGCATGCAGGCCGGGACCGGCGACTGGGCCGCGACGGACGCGGCGCTCGGCGGCAGCACCGGTTGGAACGGACCGGGACCGCACACCCACGACCGGAACAGCCCGATCTCCTACGTGTCCCGGATCCGCACCCCGATCCTGATCCTGCACGGCGAGGAGGACACCAACGTCCCGCTCGGCCAGGCGGTCCACTTCCATCGCGCGCTGCGGCACTTCGGCGTCGAGCACGAGTTCGTCGTCTACCCCCGGGAGGGCCACGGACTGTACGAGCGCGCCCACCAACTCGACGCCCTGCGACGGGTCCGAGCCTGGTGCGACCGCTGGCTGTAGGCGCTCACCCCCGCCTACCTCCCGGCGCATCCCACCCCGCCCCGGCTCTGCCCGCCGGCCCGGGGCGCATCATGGGGTGATGGAGAAGCGCGAGATCAAGCAGAGCGTGGCGGGACTTCTTTCGATCGTGCTGGACGACAGCCTCGACGACGCCGAGTTCACGCAGCAGTTCGGGCTGGTGACCGCGCAGCTGCTGGCCGTGTCGAGCCCACGGAACGCCCCGGCCCAGGCGGCGGTGCGCGGGGCCGTGCGGGAGTTGGAGCCGCAGTTGACCAGTCTGACGGCGGCTCTCTGCGAGGCGTTCCGGCGACTGGCCGTGGAGCACGACCGAGGCGCTGACGCGTCGTCGCGGGAGATCCTGCAGTCCCTCGCGCTGGAGTGGTCGGCCGAGCAGTAGACGGGGGCGGCGCAGCGGCGGGCCCCGGTGGCAGGTCGGCCGTACCCTGTCACCGGGGCCCGCTGGGCGCTGATCTGTCGCTCGGTCAGTTCTCGCGCAGCGTGCGGCTGATGACCAGGCGCTGGATCTGGTTGGTGCCTTCGAAGATCTGCATAATCTTGGCCTCGCGCATGAAGCGCTCCACCGGGAAGTCGCGGGTGTAGCCGTAGCCGCCCAGGACCTGGACGGCGTCCGTGGTCACCTTCATCGCGGCGTCGGTGGCGACCAGCTTGGCTACGGAGGCCTGGCGGCCGAACGGGCGACCGGCGTCGCGGCGGCGGGCGGCGTCGAGGTAGGTGGCGCGGGCGGAGTCGACGGCGGCGGCCATGTCGGCCAGCAGGAAGCCGAGGCCCTGGTGGTCGATGATCTTCCGGCCGAAGGTGGTGCGCTCGTTGGCGTAGGCCGTCGCGGCGTCCAGGGCGGCCTGGGCGAGGCCGGTGGCGCAGGCGGCGATGCCGAGGCGGCCGCTGTCCAGGGCGCTGAAGGCGATCTGCAGGCCCTGGCCCTCGGTGCCGATCAGGCGGTCGGCGGCCAGCACCGCGCCGTCCCAGTTGGCGGAGGTGGTCGGGACCGCCTGCAGGCCCATCTTGCGCTCGGGCTTGCCGAAGGACAGGCCCTCGGCCTGGCCCGGGGCGAGGAAGCAGGAGATGCCGTGGCCGCCCGGACCGGTGCGGGCGAACAGGGTGTAGAAGCCGGCCTTGCCGCCGTGGGTGATCCAGGCCTTGGTGCCGGTGATCCGGTAGCCGTCCTCGATCCGCTGGGCCTTGCAGGTCAGCGCGGCCGCGTCGGAACCCGCCTGCGGCTCGGAGAGGCTGTACCCGCCGACCAGCTCGCCGGCCAGCATCCGGGGGAGCCACTCCTCCTTCTGCGCGTCGGTGCCGAAGGTGGTGAGGGGGTAGCAGGCCATGGTGTGCACGCTGGTGGCCACCGCGACCGCCGCCCAGCGGGCCGCCAGCTCCTCCAGCACCTGCAGGTAGACCTCGTAGGGCTGGCCGCCGCCGCCGAACTCCTCGGGGTACGCCAGACCCAGCAGCCCGGCGCGGCCCAGGGTGGCGAACAGGCCCTCCGGGTAGCTCTCGGTGCTCTCGTGGTGCTCGACCCGGGGGGCGAGCTCCTTGTCGGCGATCTCACGGGTGAGTGCGATCAGGTCCTCTGCTTCGGGGGTGGGAAGCAGGCGGTCGACGGCCATGGCGACTCCTGGCGGATCGTGGAACGGCACCGGTCCCACGGCACCGGGGGAACGGCGCCGACGAAACGGTACTGAGGAGGGTACGTCAGTACCGGTTAGAGTAGCGCAAGGGTCGGAC
This sequence comes from Kitasatospora sp. NPDC058965, assembly GCF_042741245.1. Lineage (NCBI taxonomy): Bacteria > Bacillati > Actinomycetota > Actinomycetes > Kitasatosporales > Streptomycetaceae > Kitasatospora > Kitasatospora sp. NPDC058965. Next base: position 9,198 of record NZ_JBHYKG010000151.1, on the reverse strand, counting down.
CCCCGGGTCGCGGCCGACTCGACAGCTGCGGCTGTCATACTTGCGGGATGATCGAAAACGCGGTCGTGGCCGGGACGAAACCGGGCACAGCGGAGCAGATCGGACCGAGGCAGACCGGGCGCGGGGCGGCCCGGCGGGCGGTGCTCTTCGAAGAGCTGGTCGAGCTGCTGATCAGCGAGGGGTTCGCCCAGCTGACCCTGGACGACATCGCCGCCCGGCTGCACTGCTCCAAACGCACCCTGTACGGGCTCGCGGGCAGCAAGGAGCAGCTGGTCCGCGCGGTGGTGGTGCACTTCTTCCGGCGGGCCACGGGGCGGGTGGAGGCGGCGACCGCCGCGGAGCGCGGGCCGGCCCGTCGACTGGCTGCCTACCTGGGCGCGGTCGCGGCCGAACTCGCCCCGCTGTCACCGCAGTTCTTCGACGACCTGGCGGATTTCGAGCCGGCGGCCGAGGTGTACGAGCGCAACACCCGGGCGGCGGCCGCGCGGGTCGGGCAGCTGATCGAGGAGGGCGTGACCGACGGCGTCTTCCGCGAGGTGCACGTGGCGTTCGCGGCCGAGGTGATCACCTCGGTGATGGTGCGGATCCAGCAGCGCCAGGTGGCCGCCGCCACCGGGCTGGCGGATGCGGCGGCGTACGGCCACCTGGCGGAGCTGTTGCTGCACGGGTTGGTGCGGGAGGAGTAGGGGAGGGGGGAGGTGGCTGCCCGGCGGGCAGCTGCCTGGCCCGGGCCGCTACTCGCCGAGCCGGTAGTCCAGCCAGAGCCGGTGCGTGCCGTCCGGGTCGACGGCGATGCCGCCGGTGCCGGTGATGCCGGCCAGGGCGGCGCTGCCGCTGCCGGGGACGATCACGAAGAACTCGTTGAGCCGGTCCGCGCCCGTGGTGGTCGCCGAGTGGGCGAAGTTGAAGGCGCCGTCGAGCCCGTGCACCGAGCCCTCGAAGGACTCCATGGCCAGGTACGTGCCCATGCCGGTGCCCTGGTCGAAGGCCGCGGTGAACAGGGTGGCCGAGCGGCCGATCACCTCGCCCTCGAAATGCTTCTCCATGGTGGAGACGCCGACCGGTACGGCGGTGGCGACGGGCGGGTCGGGCACCACGTCGGTGGGGACGAAGGACTTCACGGTGAAGGTCGCGTTGGCTCTCATGCGCGCGAGGCTAGCGGCGGGGTCTGACAGTCCGTCGGGTCGACACGGCCGACTTCCCGCGGGGAACGGGGGCCGTCCCCCGCGCCCGAAATTAATCGGTTGCGCGGCGTCGGGGGACCGCTAAGATCGTCCACGTTCCTGCGACACGGGGCCACCGGGCCCGCGTGCGCCGAGAGTTCCGTTCGAGGGGAGGTGTGACCTCATGGCTGCCGCCGTGATGCGGCGCGCCTCGTCGTGCGCGCCAGACGCCCCCTCCGTTCTCTCGCCCACCGGCTGACTCCGCGTCCCCGACGCACCCTGGTGGGCCCACTCCGCAGGAGACCACCACAGTGCGTGACCGTTTCGCCGACACCGACTCCGCTTCCTTCAGCCGCATCCGTGCCAAGGGTGCCAAGCGCAACCGCCTGCACGAGGCGGCGGAGTACCCGGCCTACGAAGAGGCTTTCGCGGACCGCTCCGAGTTCGCCGCGATCCTCAACCCGACGTCGACCTCCACCACCGTCGACACCCACTTCGACAGCACCGATGTCGAAGCCACCCTCGCCCCGGTGCCGGGGGACGGCCCGCCGCAGGGCGACCGCTGGTCCACCTGGGACCAGTCCACCCCCACCGAGAAGGGCCCCGAGCCGCGCCCCGACTGGGTGGTGACCGAGCTGGCCGCCGTCGACACCGAGTTCGGCATCGTGAAGACCGGCAAGGAGGGCGACGTCTTCCTGCTGGAGCGTGCCGTCCCCGGCACCGATCGGCGCACCCTGATGGCCGCCAAGCGCTACCGGGACGGCCACCACCGGCTGTTCCACCGCGACTCCGGCTACCTGGAGGGCCGCCAGCACAAGGAGTCCCGGGTCAGCCGGGCGATGGCCAAGCGCACCGAGTTCGGCAAGCAGGCCATCGCCGGGCAGTGGGCCGGGGCCGAGTTCGGCGCGCTCTGCCGGCTCTGGCAGTTGGGCGTCGCCGTGCCCTACCCGGTGCAGATCCTGGGGACCGAGATCCTGATGGAGTTCATCGGCGACGCCAACGGGCAGGCAGCCCCGCGCCTGGCCCAGCTGCGCACCGAGGAGGCCGACCTGGAGGACCTCTGGGACCAGCTCGGCCGCTCGCTGGTGCTGCTGGCCCGGGACGGCTTCGCGCACGGCGACCTGTCGGCGTACAACATCCTGGTCCACGAGGGCCGGCTGGTGATCATCGACGTGCCGCAGATCGTGGACGTGATCGCCAACCCGCGCGGGCGCAGCTTCCTGGAGCGCGACGTGCGCAACGTGGGCGCCTGGTTCACCGCGCGCGGGCTGCCGCAGGAGCGGGTGGACGAGCTCTCCCGGGAGCTCGCCTACGAGGCCCGGTTGGACTGAGTGCCACGGCCGCCCCGCCCGGTGGGGGACTGGCGCACCGTCAGTCCCCCGGGGGCCGGCGCCCGGTCCGGCAGGGGCGGCCGCTCAGTCGCCGAGCGCCAGCCGGATCCCGAAGGCCGCGATCACCGTGCCGGTGACCCGGTCCAGCGTCCGGCGCGCCCGGGGCCGGGCCAGCCAGCCGCGCAGCACGCCCGCGCAGCCGATCAGCAGGCTGGACCAGAGCAGGCCCAGCACGATGTGCACCGAGGTGAGCAGCAGACCCGTGGTCAGGTGCGGGGCGTGCGGCGGGATGAACTGCGGCAGCACGGCCACGTAGAAGACGCCCATCTTGGGGTTGAGCAGGTTGGTCAGCGAACCCTGCCGCCAGCCGCCCGCGACGCTGTCGCGGCCGCTGAGCAGTGCCGCCTCGGCGGTCGTGCCGTCGGCGGTCCGGCCGCTGAAGGTGTCCAGCAGCATCCGCCCGCCCATCCAGAGCAGGTAGCAGACCCCGGCCCAGCGCACCGTCTGGTACGCCAGTTGCGAGGCGGTGAGCAGCGCGGTGACGCCGAGCGAGGTGAGCGCGCCCCAGAGCAGGGTGCCGGTCTGGATCCCCAGCACCACGCCCCAGGCGCGGCGGCGTCGGCCGACCGCGCTGGTGCGCAGGATCAGAGCGGTGTCGAGTCCGGGCGTGAGCGTCAGCAGACCGACCACCAGGACGAAGGACCAGAGCGAGGCGCCTGTTGTCATGGGCCGCCAGTTTAACGGGGCACGAACGGCGCCCGGTGGCCGGGGTGAACGGCGCCCTCGGGGCGGGGGCGGGAGTGACCCGCCGTCAGGATCACGCACCTGGTGGACGCTCCGCCCGGCACGTGCGCGCAGTGGGCCGTGGGGCTGGTGGGTCGCAACGATGTTCTACTATGCGTGGCTATGACGGACGGTACGGAACACACGGCTCAGGGCGATCGACCGCAGGGTGCGACTGCGCCGGGTGCGCCGGGCGGGTACGGATTCCCGCACCCCGACCAGCTGCAGGCGCCGTCGACGCAGGGGACCCCGTTCCCGCCGTCGCCGTTCGGTCAGCCCGTCTCCTCCGCACCGGACTGGGCGGCGCTCGCCGAGCGCAACGAGGCCCGGTTGCGGCGCCGGCGGCTGCGCAACGCCGGCGTCGTCGTGGCAGCCTGCCTGGCCACCGTGGGCGCCGTGGCCATCGCCGTGGCCGTTGAGGGCGGCGGCAAGGGCAAGGCCACCGCGGCCGCGTCGGCCACCGGCCCGGCCCAGGCGGCGCCGTCCGACGCACCGTCGGGTGCGGCATCGGCCTCGGCCTCGGCATCCGCGTCGACCTCGGCTTCGGTACCGGCTGCCACTGCCTCGGCCGCGGCCGCCACGTCCGCGGCCGCCGGCGCCCCGGCGGGCAACGGTTCGTCCGCCGCGCCGGCGTCGCCCTCCGCCGGCCCCTCGCGGGCCCCGGTGACCACCCCGACGGTGCCCGGGCAGCCCGGCCTCGTGGCGGACCACACGGGGCAGGCCGACCTGGCCATCGGTGCGGGCGCCGCCGTGAAGTCCGTGCCGGGCGGCTTCGTCCTCGGCTGCAAGGGTGACGCCACCGCGTACGCGCAGTCCTCGGGTCGGCTGATCGACGTCGGCCAGAGCTTCACCGTCTCGGCCTGGGTGGTCAACGACGCCGCCACCGGACCCCGTTCGGCGATCAGCCAGGGCGACGGCCCGTCGTTCTCGTTCGACCTCGGCCGTGACGACTCCGGCGGCAGCACGGCCTGGGTGTTCCGGGTGCAGACCGGAGGCGGCGGCTCGGACGCCACCGCCGTCCAGGTCCGCGCGGCCAACGGCGACCCGCTGCACGGCTTCGCGCTGCTCACCGGAGTCTACGACGCCGGGCAGCACACCATCACGCTCTACGTGAACGGAACGGCCGCCGGATCCGCCACGGTCTCCGGGGTCTGGGCCGCCCCCGGTCCGCTGGAACTGGGGCGCAGCCGCCATCAGGGCGCGTGGACCAGCCCCTGGACGGGTGTGCTCGGGCACGTCCAGATCTGGAACCGGGCGCTGAGCGCGGCCCAGGTCGCCGCCGTGAAGGCCAACGGCGGCGCCGGCCCCGATGCCCCGCCGATCGACTCCTGGCTGGTCTGACCCGCACCGGGTCCGGGGCGCGCGGCACGCGGCACCGGACCCCGAGGGGCGCTCGCTCGGACGTCCTCGCCCGAGCGGGCGCTCAGACGTCCTCGCCCGCGTGGACGCGGCGCAGGACGGCGAGGTCGAGCTTGTGCATCTGCATCATGGCGCGCATGGTGCGGGCGGCCTTCACCGGGTCGGGGTCCGAGTTCAGCTCGATCAGCTCGGCCGGGAAGACCTGCCAGGAGACTCCGTAGCGGTCCTTGAGCCAGCCGCACGGCCCCTCCTCGCCGCCGTCGGTGAGCTTCTCCCAGTAGTAGTCCAGCTCCGCCTGGTCGGCGCACGGGACCTGGATCGAGATCGCCTCGGAGAAGGTGAACTGCGGGCCGCCGTTGAGACCGGTGAACTGCTGCCCGTTCACCTCGAACTCCACGGCCATCACCGTCCCCTCCTTGCCCGGTCCGGCCTCGTTGTAGTGGGCGATGCGGCCCATCCGGCCGTCCGGGAAGACCGAGGTGTAGAACCGGGCGGCCTCTTCGGCCTGGCCGTCGAACCAGAGACAGACGGCGAGCGGACCGGGCATGGCGCACCTCCGGGGGAGTCGGGTCCCTCCTGCCTACCCCGTCCGGCCGGGCGAACCCGGCAGACACGCCCGTCCACACCCGTTCGGGTCATAGGCTGGCTCGATGAACCTGTGGCGGCAGCGGCTCGGCGCGGTACCGGAGGCGGTCTGGGAGCGGACCGACCTGGAGGTGCTGGTGTTGGCGGACAACGACCTGACCGAGCTGTCCCCGGCGATCGGGCGGCTGCGACGCCTGCGGATGCTCGACCTGGGGCACAACCGGCTGGCCGCCGTCCCGGGCGGGCTGGGTCCACTGCTCGACGTGCTGTACCTGCACGACAACCAGCTCGCCGAACTGCCGCCGGAGCTCGGGAAGTTGACGAGGCTGCGGTACCTGAACGCGGGGGAGAACCGGCTGACCGGCCTGCCCGCGAGCCTGGGCGGACTGGCCGACCTGGTCGAGTTGCACCTGCAGCACAACCGGCTCGCCCACCTCCCGCCCGAGCTCGGCCGGCTGGGGCGGCTCCGCGAGCTCCGGCTGCGCGGCAACGCACTGAGCGCACTGCCGGCGAGCTTCGCCGAGCTGCGCGACCTGCGCCACCTCGACCTGCGGGAGAACGCCTTCGCCGAGGTCCCCGCCGCGCTGGCCGGTCTGCCGCTGCTGCGCAGCCTGGACCTGCGCGGCAACCGGCTGACCGGCCTGCCCGGTTGGCTCGCCGAGCTGCCGGCGCTGGAGCGGCTGGACCTGCGGTGGAACGACGCGCTGACGGTGGGCCCGGAGGTGCGCGCCGCGCTGGAGGCGCGCGGCTGCATCCTCTGGGACTGACGCCCCGTCAGCCCGTGGCGGCGTCCTCAGCCGAACGGGTCGGCCAGGTCCCAGCCCGCCGAGAGCAGTTCGTCCACCGCGGTCAGGGCGGCCGCGAGCCGGGCGGCACGGTCGCCGGTCAGCTCCCGCCACGGCACGCCCGCCTTCGCCAGCACCTCGCGGAAGCGGCTGGTCATCCACGGCCGCAGCTGCTCGCCGTCGCGCAGGCCGTCGTCGTCGAACGGGACGCCGAGGTCCGAGGTGAGCAGGTAGAGCGCGCGCGGCGGGCCGGCGGCGGCCAGGGCGGTGACCTCGGGGGTGGTGCGTCCGAGGTAGCGCTCCTGCCAGACGGTGGTGGCCAGCGCGTCCGTGTCGCAGACCAGCACCGGGCCGCCGGAGCGGGCCGCACGCTGCTCGGCCTGCTGCTGGCGGCGGACCACCAACGCGAAGTCGGCGTCGGTCCAGTCCAGGTCGAAGACGGTGGCGGCGGGGTCGGCGGCGCGCGCCACGGCGAGCTTGGTCACCGTCAACTCCCTGCCGTACTCGGGCACCCAGCCGGTCAGCGCATGCGGGCCGCCGCGTTCGCGCAGGGCCCGGGCCAGGTCGCGGGAGAGGGTGGTGGTCCCGGTCGACTCGGCGCCCAGCACGACCACCCGCCGGGCGAACCAGGCCCGCACCGGCGGCTCCAGGTCCGCCCAGTGCGCCACGGGGTCGGCGCGCACCGCGGTGCCGGAGACGGCGAAGGTCTGCCGTGCGGTGTCCAGCAGCACCGGCGCGGCGCCGAACCGGCGGGCCAGCTCGGTGCCGTACGGCTCGGAGCTGAACACCGCGTCCACCGGCGGCGCCGGCGGGGCCGCGGCCACCGCCGCGCGCATCAGCTGCACGTGCCCGGCCCAGACCGCGTCGTCCCGGTAGTCCACCGGCAGGTCGTCCACCGTGCCCACCACCGCGACCTGCGGCTCGTCGGCCCAGTGGGCGCGGATCCAGGCCACCCGTTCGGCCAGCGGGACCGACTCGTGCGAGGCGGCCATCACCACCACGGTGACGCGCCGGCAACTGTCCGCGGCGGCCCGGACCAGGAAGTGGTGCCCGGCGTGCGGCGGGTAGAACTTGCCGATCACCAAGCCGTGTTCGAAGCTCATGCCGGCACCGCCGCGGGGGCCGCGAGCACGCGGCGCCAGTCGCGCAGGCCGACCAGGCACATGCCGAGGAAGACCGCGTAGACGAGGGCGGTCAGGTCGAGCCGCTTGACCGTGTAGAGCGGGATGTAGACCAGGTCGGCGGCCAGCCAGAAGTACCAGTTCTGCAGCCGCTTGGCGTTCAGCAGCCACTGGGCGGCGAGCGAGAGCGCGGTGGTCAGCGCGTCCCAGAACGGCGCGCTGTCGTGCGCCCGGGCCAGCAGGACGGTGAGCGCCCAGGTGGCCGGGACCACCAGCGCGGTGAGCCACAGCAGTTCGGCCGCCCCGGCGCGTCCGATCGCCCGCCGCTCGCCCAACTCGCCGTCGCGCCACAGCCACTGGAACCAGCCGTAGGCGCCGAGCAGCAGGAAGACCACCTGCAGGGCGGCGTCCGCGTACAGCCGGGCGCTCCAGAACAGGACCAGGAAGAAGACGTTGTTGGCGATCCCGATCGGGAAGTTCCGGGCATCGGCCCGCACGCAGAGCCAGACGCAGGCGGCGCCGGTGGCGAAGCCGAGCAGCTCGGCCGAGCTGACGGCGTCGTTGCCCAGCTGGAACAGTGGGTGGTTGAGGGCGTCGAGGATCGACGACATGGGGGTTCCCCCTTCGCTTAATGTCAGAGTGACGATAAGCGAGGGTCGGGTTGCGCGCAACGGTCTTTCGCGGAGGCTCCCGGGGTCCCGTCCCGCCGGGCGGGCCGGCTCCGGGATTCGCCGATGGCCCGCGGTGCGGTGTCGGCGTATCCGCGGAGCAGGGGCGAACACGTGTCGCAAATCGCGGCCGTGTCATGTCCATCATGGTCAACTCCCGGTCACAATGCGGAAGTTGATCTACCGAAAGAGCACCGCTCGCTCACTTTCCGCCCCTATGATCCGGCGTAGCGACCCCGCGGGGAGAGGAGCCCGAGCTGTGGCGCGTGCGGAGATGATCGAGTCGATTCTGGCGAGGCGGGCGAGGCGGGCCGAGGAGTTGGCGGGCAGCCGGCGCCGGGCCATGGAACTGGTCGCCGCACTGGACGGCCTGGAGGCGGCGCGCGGGCGGCTGCCGGGGAGCGTGGCGCAGGCGCCGGGGCTGGCCGAACCGATCGCGCGGTTGCGCGAGCAGTGCCTGGCCGTGGCGAAGGAGATGGACCGGACCGCCGAACGCTTCCGCCGGCCGACCCTCACCCTCGGGATGATCGGCCGCAGCGGCCAGGGCAAGAGCCGCTTCCTGCAGAGCCTGACCGGGCTGACGGACGATCAGATCCCGGCGGGCAAGGGGAGTTTCATCACCGGTGTGCCGAGCCACATCCGGCACAGCGAGCACGGCCCGGGCGGTGCCGAGATCGACTTCCACGACGAGCGTTCGTTCGTCGAGCAGGTGCTGGAGCGCTACTACGGCGCGCTCGGCCTCGGTCCGGCGCCGGCCACCGTCGACGAGTTCGCCCGCCGGGAGCTGCCGCGCCCGCCCGCCGAGTCGACGGTGGACCAGGCGGCCTGGGACCACCTGGCCCGGTACCACGCCGCGCTGCCCGCCTACCGCGACCGGCTCACCGGGCCGACCCGGACCATGACCGTGCCGACCGGTCAGCTGCGCCGCTGGGTGGTCCAGGCGGACGAGGCCGGGCACCCGCTGCACGACTTCCGGGCGGTCCGGCAGGTGCGGATCAGCACCCCGTTCGGCCGGCCGGACCTGGGCCGGGTCTCGCTGATCGACCTGCCCGGGCTGGGCGACACCAACCTGGGCGACGTCGAGCTGCTGCGCCGCGCGCTGGGCAGCGAGGTGGACGTCGCGGTCTTCCTGCGGCGGCCGGACACCCACCGTTACGGGGTCGAGGAGGCCGACGTCCGCCTGTACGAGGAGGCCCGCGCCGCGCTGCCCGAGATCCCGCTGGAGCGCTGGTCGTTCATGCTGGTCAACCGGATGGCCGACGGCACCAACGAGCACGGGGTGCAGGGCTTCCGGGACTCGCTGGCCGGTTCCCGGATCAAGGTGGTCGACGTGATCGAGGTGGACTGCACCGACCCCGCCGCGGTGCGCGCCGCCTTCGACACCCTGCTCGGCCGGCTGGTCT
>NZ_JBHYKG010000150.1:0-20388 GCF_042741245.1 Kitasatospora sp. NPDC058965 | reverse complement strand
GGCAGCAGCCGCTCGACGGCCGGGGAGAGCTCGGTGCGGCCGTAGACCACCCGGCCGCCGGTGTCCGGCACCCGGGCCTGCGGCAGGTGGGCCCGCCGGACGGCCGAGTTGACCCCGTCCGCGCCGACCAGCAGGTCGGCGGTGGCCTCCCGGCCGTCGGCGAAGCGCAGCCGCACCCCGTCCGCGTCCTGCTGGAGGCCGGTGAGCTCGTGCCGGTAGTGGATCCGCTCCGCCAGCCCCGTGGCCAGGAGTTCGCGCAGCGTGCGCCGGTCGACCGAGGTGGCCAGCGCTTCGGGGGCGTAGGGGTCGGCGGTGCGGTCGAGCTCCGTCCGGTGCAGCAGGCGCAGCCCCTCGGTGACCACGGTGAAGGCCCGGCCCGGCTGCCCGCAGGTGGCCAGGAAGAGCTGCAGCAGCTCCGGCGGCAGGCAGTCCCGCAGGGCGAGCCCCGCCCGCGCGTCCACGTGCAGCCGGTACCCCTGGCGGCGGGAGTCGGGCGCGTCGTCCCGCTCGTAGACCGCGACCTCGACGCCGGCCCGGCGCAGGCCCTGCGCCAGGCAGAGCCCGCCGAGTCCGGCACCCACCACTGCGACCCTCGGACCGTTCATCGCGCCGCCCCCTTCGGTCACCCATTCTGGGGACGCCGCCCGGGGCGGGCAAGGAACCTCAGGGTGCGACGGGTGGGATCCCCGACCCGGCGTCGGGGTCGGCTCCTCCTGCGGGCGGACGCGCCGCGTGCGCGGCCCGCCGTCCCGGCGCCGAACTGCGAGGATGGCCGACATGACGAGGATGCCGACCGACTGGACCGTGCGGACCGAGACCGCCGCCGACCGCGCCGCCGTGCGAGCGGTCCACCTGGCCGCCTTCGAGACCGCCGCCGAGGCCGACCTGGTGGACGCGCTGCGGGCGGACGCCGACTGGATCCCCGAGCTGTCGCTGGTGGTCGAGGCGCCCGACGGCGCACTGGTCGGGCACGTGCTGCTGACCAGGTGCCGGATCGGCGGGCAGCCGGCGCTCTGCCTGGCCCCGGTCGCGGTGCTGCCGGCCCACCAGGGCGCCGGGGCCGGCTCGGCCGGCATCCGGGCGGCGCTGGCGGCCGCCCGGGAGCGCGGCGAACGGGCCGTCACGGTGCTGGGCCACCCCGGGTACTACCCGCGGTTCGGCTTCGTCCGGGCCTCGGCGCACGGGATCCGGCCGCCGATGGAGGTGCCGGACGAGGCCATGATGGCGCTGGCCCTGGCCGGGGAGCTGCCCGCCGGCACCATCGGGTACGCCCGGCCCTTCGGCCTGTAGCGCTCAGCGCCCGCCGCGCAGGAACTCGCGGTTGAGGGTGCCGATCGCGTTCAGCGGGATCCCCTTGGGACAGGCCGTGGCGCACTCGCCGGTGTTGGTGCAGCCGCCGAAGCCCTCCGCGTCCATCGCCCCCACCATCGAGCGCACCCGGCTGCGCCGCTCGGGCGCGCCCTGCGGCAGCACGTTCAGGTGCACCACCTTGGCCGCCGTGAAGAGCATCGCCGAGCCGTTCGGGCAGGCGGCCACGCAGGCGCCGCAGCCGATGCACTCGGCGTGCTCGAAGGCCAGGTCGGCGGCCTCCTTGGGCACCGGGGTGGCGTGCGCCTCGGGCGCGCTGCCGGTGGGGGCGGTGATGTAGCCGCCCGAGCCGATGATCCGGTCGAACGCCGAGCGGTCCACCACCAGGTCCTTGACCACCGGGAAGGCGGCGGAGCGCCACGGCTCCACGTCGATCGTGTCGCCGTCGCGGAAGTGGCGCATGTGCAGTTGGCAGGTGGTGGTCCGCTCCGGCCCGTGCGCCCGGCCGTTGATCACCATCCCGCAGGCGCCGCAGATGCCCTCGCGGCAGTCGTGGTCGAAGGCCACCGGCTGCTCGCCGCGCAGGATCAGCTCCTCGTTGAGCGTGTCCAGCATCTCCAGGAAGGACATCTCCTCGCTGATGCCGGTCACCTGATAGGTCGTCAGGGCGCCCGGCCGGTCCGGTCCGGACTGCCGCCAGATCCGCAGGGTGAGGTTCACGAATGGCTCCCGGGTGCTAGGCGTAGCTGCGTTGGGTGGGGCGGACGTGTTCGAAGGCGAGCTGTTCGCGGTGCAGCACCGGTGGCCGGTCCGCGCCGCCGAACTCCCAGGCGGCCACGTAGTCGAACGCCTCGTCGTCGCGGGCGGCCTCGCCGTCGGGGGTCTGGCTCTCCACCCGGAAGTGGCCGCCGCAGGACTCGGTGCGGTGCAGCGCGTCCAGGCACATCAGCTCGGCGAGCTCGAAGTAGTCGACCAGCCGGTTGGCCTTCTCCAGCGTCTGGTTGAGCTCCTGGCCGGTGCCGGGCACCTTGAGCCGGCGCCAGAACTCGGCGCGCAGTTGCGGGATCCGCTCCAGCGCCGCCCGCAGGCCCGCCTCGCTGCGGGCCATCCCGCAGTGCTCCCAGAGCAGTTCGCCCAGCTCGCGGTGGAAGGACTCGGGGGTGCGGTCGCCGTCGACGGCCAGCAGCCGGTCGAGCCGGTCGGTCACCTCGGCCTCCAGCTCGGCGATCCGCGGGTGGTCGGGCGCCGGCCGGTCGGCGGGCGTGCGGGCCAGGTAGTCGGCGAGGGTGGCGGGCAGCACGAAGTAGCCGTCCGCCAGGCCCTGCATCAGCGCGCTCGCGCCGAGCCGGTTGGCGCCGTGGTCGGAGAAGTTGGCCTCGCCGATCGCGAACAGGCCCGGCACGGTGGTCTGCAGGTCGTAGTCCACCCACAGGCCGCCCATGGTGTAGTGGATCGCCGGGTAGATCCGCATCGGCACCCGGTACGGGTCCTCGGCGGTGATCCGCCGGTACATCTCGAAGAGGTTCCCGTAGCGCGCGGCCACCGCCTCCCGGCCGAGCCGGGCGATGGCGTCGGCGAAGTCCAGGTAGACGCCCTGGCCGCCCGGGCCGACCCCGCGCCCCTCGTCGCAGACCACCTTGGCGGCCCGGGAGGCGATGTCGCGCGGCACCAGGTTGCCGAAGGACGGGTACATCCGCTCCAGGTAGTAGTCCCGCTCCTGCGGCGGGATCAGCCCGGCCGGCCGGGTGTCGCCGGGCTTCAGCGGGACCCAGATCCGGCCGTCGTTGCGCAGCGACTCGCTCATCAGGGTCAGCTTGGCCTGGTGCTCGCCGGAGCGCGGGATGCAGGTCGGGTGGATCTGGGTGAAGCACGGGTTGGCGAACAGGGCGCCGCGCCGGTGGGCCCGCCAGATCGCGGTGGCGTTGGAGTTCTTGGCATTGGTGGAGAGGTGGAAGACGTTGCCGTAGCCGCCGGTGGCCAGCACCACGGCGTCCGCGAGGTGGGTGCGGACCGCGCCGGTCACCAGGTCGCGGGCCACGATGCCGCGGGCCCGGCCGTCCAGCACCAGCAGGTCCAGCATCTCGGTGCGGGCGTGCATCTCCACGGTCCCGGCGGCGATCTGGCGCGACAGCGCCTGGTAGGCGCCGAGCAGCAGCTGCTGGCCGGTCTGGCCGCGGGCGTAGAAGGTGCGGGAGACCTGGACGCCGCCGAACGAGCGGGTGTCCAGCAGCCCGCCGTACTCGCGGGCGAACGGCACGCCCTGGGCCACGCACTGGTCGATGATCTCGACCGAGATCTGGGCCAGCCGGTGCACGTTGGACTCGCGGGCCCGGAAGTCCCCGCCCTTGACGGTGTCGTAGAACAGCCGGCGGATCGAGTCGCCGTCGTTGCGGTAGTTCTTGGCGGCGTTGATGCCGCCCTGGGCGGCGATCGAGTGCGCCCGCCTGGGGGAGTCCTGGAAGCAGAACTGGAGGACGCGGTAGCCCTGTTCGGCGAGCGTCGCGCCCGCCGCGCCGCCCGCCAGGCCGGTGCCGACCACGATCACCGTGCGGCCGCGCCGGTTGGCCGGGTTGACCAGCCCGGCCTCGAACCGACGCCGGTCCCACCGGTCTTCGATCGGGCCGGCGGGTGCCTTGGTGTCGGCGATCGGGTCGCCCTCGAGGTAGCGGGTCATCGGACGGCTCCCGTCATCACGGCGATCGGAACGGAGAGGAACCCGGCCGTCAGCAGCAGTGCCAGTGCGTCGGCGGTGCGCTTCAGCACCCGGTCCCGGCGCGGGCTGTTGAGGCCCAGGGTCTGGGCGGCGCTCCAGAACCCGTGCCGCACGTGCAGGCCCAGGGCCAGCACGGCCAGGCAGTAGATCCAGCCGCTGTACCAGGTGTGGAAGGAGGCCACCACGTTCTGGTACGGGTGCCCGGCCTCGGCGCGCGGGTTCACCGTCAGGGTGGTCAGGTCCAGGATGTGCCAGACGACGAACAGGCCCAGGATCACGCCGCCCCAGCGCATGGTGCGGGTGGCGTAGCTGGTCCGGGCCCGGGTGTGCCGGTAGCCGGTGGGTCGGGCGGCGCGGTCGCGCCGGCTCAACTGGTAGGCGGCGGTGGCGTGCACCACCACCGCGGCGGTCAGCGCCGTGCGGGCCAGCCAGAGGAACCACTCGTGCCCCAGGAACGGCTGTCCGACGGTGCGCAGCCAGGCCGCGTAGCCGTTCAGCTCGCCGGGCCCGAAGAAGATCTTGAGGTTGCCCAGCATGTGCGCCACCAGGTAGGCCAGCAGGACCAGCCCGCTGGCCGCCATGGCCGCCTTCTTGCCCACGGTCGAGCGCCACAGGGCCCGCGGCCCGAAGGACCTGCTCGCAGTCGTCAGTGCCATGGGGACGACGGTAGGCAGCGGCGCCACGATCCGTCCAAGACATGTATCCGCTGTTCATGATAGGCAGCACCTATCATCGGCTCCATGCAGCTGCACCAGCTCCGCTACTTCACCGCCGTCGCCGACCTGGGCCACTTCACCCGGGCGGCCGAGCAGCTGCACGTGGCCCAACCGTCGCTCTCCCAGCAGATCCGGGCACTGGAACGGGAGTTGGGTGCCGAGCTGGTGCACCGGGGCCGCGGCGCCAGCACCCTGACCGACGCGGGCGAGGCGCTGCTGCCACTGGCCCGCCGGATCCTGGCCGACGCCGACTCGGCCCGGGTGGCGGTGCGCGAGACCCTCTCGCTGCGCCGGGGCCGGGTGCGGCTGGGCGCCCCGCCGAGCCTGTGCACCAGCCTGCTCCCCGACGTGCTGCACCTCTACCGCACCCGCCACCCGGGCGTGGAGCTGCAGGTCCGCGAGGACGGTTCGCGCGACCTGGTCCGGGTGCTGGCCGCCGGCGAACTGGACCTGGCGCTGATCATCACGCCCGCCGACGCGCCCGGCCTCGCGGTCACCGAGCTGCGCCGCGAGGAGCTGGTGCTGCTCTCCGCCGCACCGCTCTTCGCGCGGCGCCGGCACGCCCGGATCGAGGACCTGCGCGACCGGCCGCTGGTGATGTTCCGGGAGGGCTACGACGTCCGCGAGGCCACCCTGACGGCCTGCCGGCAGGCCGGCTTCACGCCCGGGTTCGCCGTCGAGGGCGGCGAGATGGACGCGGTGCTGTCCTTCGTCCGGGCGGGCCTGGGCCCCGCCGTGGTCCCCGCCCTGGTGGCCGCCCGCACCGGGCTGACCGTCACCCCGTTCGCCGCCCCCGCGCTGCACCGCACCATCGCGCTCGCCCACGGCGCCGAGGTCCCGTTGACCCGGGCCGCCGCGGCGATGCGGGAGGTGGTGCTGGGGCAGCTGGGGGAGGCGTAGGCCCGGCGGCCGCGCTCGGTACACTGCTCGCCGATCGCGCGGGCCGCAGGGGAGTTGACGGCCCGGGTGGTCCTTCCCTTCACTTTCGCTGCGAACAAGAGGACTGCCGGTGAGCGAGCCGATCATCGTCGTGGGTGCGGGTCCGGTCGGGCTGACCGCCGCGCTGGAGCTGGCCCGGCGCGGGGTGCCGGTGCGGATCCTGGACCGGCTGGCCGAGCCCACCACCGAGTCGCGGGCCATCCTGGTGCACGCGCGCAGCCTGGAGCTGTTCGAGCGCCTCGGCCTGGCCGAGCAGGTGGAGGCGGCCGGCGTGCGGACCACCGCGATGGAGCTGCACTCGGCGGGCGAGGTGCTCGCCCGGGTCGAACTCGACCTGGTGGACAGCGTGTTCCCCTACTCGGTGACCATCGCGCAGACCGAGACCGAGCGGATCCTCACCGAGGCGCTGGCCGGCCACGGAGTGACCGTCGAGCGCGGGGTGGAGCTGACCGGGCTGACCCAGGACGACGGCGGGGTCCGGGCCGTCCTGACGCACGCCGACGGGCACGAGGAGACGGCCACCACCGGGTGGCTGGTCGGCGCCGACGGCGGCCACAGCCGGACGCGGCACCTGGCGGGCAGTGCGCTGCGGGGCTCGTTCACGGGCGAGAAGTTCCTGATGGGCGACGTCGACGCCGAGCACGACCTCGACCCGCACACCATGTACACCTACTTCACCGCGCACGACGGCCCGCTCATGGTCTTCCCGATGGTCGGGGAGCGGCTCCGGCTGATCGCCCAGATCCCGACCGAGGAGCAGCGCGAGGCCTCGCTGGAGTGGCTGGAGCGGGTGGTGGACGAGCGTGCCGAGCGGCCGATCCGGATCTCCCGCGCCCGCTGGCTGACCACCTTCGAGGTCCACCACGCCCAGGTCCCGCAGTACCGGGTCGGCCGGGTGCTGCTGGCGGGCGACGCGGCGCACGTGCACAGCCCCGCGGGCGGGCAGGGGATGAACACCGGCATCCAGGACGCGCACAACCTGGGCTGGAAGCTCGCCCTGGTCAGCCGCGGCGAGGCCGGGCCGGGCCTGCTGGACAGCTACCACGCGGAGCGCCACCCGGTCGGCGAGCAGGTGATCCGGTTCGCCCACGCACTGATCAAGGCGGGCACCCTGGCCAACCCGGTCGCGCAGAAGCTGCGGAACAAGGGGATGCAGGCGCTCACCGCGCTGGCCCCGGTCCGCCAGGCGATGGCGGACCGCACCGAGGAGACCTCCGTCGCGTACCAGGACAGCCCGATCACCGTTCCCGGCCGCGGCAGCGGCGAGCACCTGCGGGACGCGGGCCCCGCGCTGCGGGCGGCCCTGGCGGGCGAGCGGGACCACGTGCTGCTGACCGTGGCACCGAAGGGCACCGCCCCGCAGCCGGTGGCCGGCATCCCGGCCCGGCAGGTGCTGATCGGCGCCGACGACGCCGCGGTGACGGGCTACGACGCCGTGCTCCCCGACCCCGACGGGCACGCGGCCACCCGCTACCGGCTCCCGCACGGCGGCCGGCTCCTGGTCCGCCCCGACGGCTACCTGGCCGCCGTCGCCGGGCTGGACGAGGACGGGCCGCTGCACGCCTACCAGTCCCTGCTGCGCGGCTAGCCCCCGCCGCTGTCCGGTCCGTCCCGGTTCCGGGTGTGTCGGGCTTCCCGGTGTGTACTGCGCCCTCCCGCCCCGCCCGGCGGCTACCGTCGTCGCAGTCGTCGCGTCGTTGCGAGCAGAACAGGGGAAGTCCGCATGGACCCGGAGCGGGTAGGTCAGGAAGCGGAGGCGGAGCTGGTCCGGCTGGCGGCGGAGGTCGGGGCGGACCTGCGCTTCGTCGGGCTGCCGGTGCAGGAGGCGGGTGACTCCTGGCAGCTCGGGGCGGGAGCGCCGGCCGTCTTCGTGGTCTGCTACGACCCGAGCCGGGCCGACACCGGCGGCGTCTACGTGCGGTGGAGCCCGAGCGCGGAGATCAAGGAGCTGATCGTCTCCGCGCCCGAGCTCGCCCAGCGGCGGGCACTGCCGCTGGGCACCGTCACCCTGGAGGCGATGACGGACGCCGCCGAGGCCGTCCTCAGCACGGCCGGCTGGGAGACCGAGCGCGCCGTGGACACGGTGCACGAGACCGCGCTGAAGGTCTCCCGCCGGGGCTGACGATCCGTCAGCCCATGCTCTTCGCACCGTCCAGCGACTCGCGGACGATGTCCGCGTGGCCCGCGTGCTGGGCGGTCTCGGCCATGATGTGCAGCAGCACCCGGCGGGCCGACCACTTGGCGTCCGGCTCGAACCAGGGGGCCTTCGGCAGCGGCTGGGTGGCGTCGAGGTCGGGCAGGGCGGCCACCAACTCGTCGGTGCGGCGCGCCACTTCCTCGTAGGCGGCGAGCACGCCGGCCAGCGTCTCGCCGGGCAGCAGGCGGAACTCGTCGGCCCGGCGGGCGTAGTCGGCCTCGGTGAAGGTGGAGAAGTCGGGGAAGGCGTCCGGGCCGTCGACGATGAAGTCCGCCCAGAGCCGCTCGACCGTGGCCACGTGCTTGATCAGCCCGCCCAGGCACAGCTCGCTGGCGCAGGTGCGCAGCCCGGCCTGCTCGTCCGTCAGGTCCCGGGTGGTGAACCGCAGGAAGTGGCGCTGCTTGGCCAGGCCGACCAGCAGGTCGGCGCGCTCGCCGGTGACGGCCGGGGTGGTGGTCTCGGTCATGGTTCTCGCCTCTCGTCGCCTTGCTCTCGCTTGCTTCGTGTTCCACGGTAGAGCGGGAAGCGGTCACTTCCTGACCGCAATCACCGGGAGAATCGCCGACATGGCGAACACCAGCACCCGCACGCTGCGACTGCTCTCCCTGCTCCAGACCCACCGCTTCTGGCCCGGCGAGGAACTGGCCGGACGGCTCGGCGTCTCCGTGCGCACCCTGCGCCGCGACATCGACCGGCTGCGCGAGCTCGGCTACCCCGTGGACGCGCAGCGCGGGGTGGACGGCGGCTACCAGCTCGCCGCCGGGGCCGCGCTGCCACCGCTGGTGATCGACGACGAGGAGGCGGTGGCCCTGGTGATCGGCCTGCAGGCGGCCGCCGAGGGCGCCGTGGCCGGGATCGCCGAGGCCTCGGTGCGGGTGCTGGCCAAGGTGGTCCAGGTGATGCCGGCCCGGCTGCGCCGCCGGGCGGAGGCACTGCGGGCGATGACGGTGCCCGGCGAGTGGGACGGGCCGGCCGACTCCGGGGTGGACGCCGAGGCCCTCACCGTGGTGGCGATGGCCTGCCGGGACGCCGAGCACCTGCGGTTCTCGTACACCACGGCGCAGGGGCGCGGCTCGGCCCGCGAAGTGGAGCCGCACCGCCTGGTCTTCCTGGACCGGCGCTGGTACCTGGTCGCCTACGACCTGGGCCGGCACGCCTGGCGCAGCTTCCGCCTGGACCGGCTGACCGCCCCGGCCGGCACCGGCGCCCGCTTCCGCCCGCGCGAGCTGCCGGGCGGCGACGCGGCCGACTTCGTCCGCGCGGGCCGCAACAACGCCCCCCGCCCGTACCAGGTCGTCGCCGTGGTCCGGGCCCCCGCCCAGCAGGTCTGCGAGCGGATCGGCCGCTGGGCCGTGGTCGAGCCGCTCACCGGGTCCAGCTGCCGGGTGCGGCTGTCCGCGGAGGAGGTCGCCTGGCCCGTCATGGCCCTGGGCGTGACCGGCGCCGAGTTCCAGGTCCTCGAACCGCCGGAGCTGGTCGCCGAGGTGCGGGCGATGGCGGACCGGCTGGCCCGGGCGGCCGCCGGGCCCGGGGCGGCGGCCGACCGCCCCGGGCCGTGATCGGTGTCCGTGCCGGCCCGTACTGTCTGCGGCATGGCAAGAGTGACGTTCGTCGACGAGACGACTTCGGGGGCCCGCAGCGACGGGTGGGGGCTGGAGATCGCGGAGGAGCGGCTCACCGTGCGGGAGCTGATCCGGCGACGGGTCTTCCAGGAGGTCGCCGAGTACAACGCGGCGACGCCGGAGGTGTTCCAGGGGCTGGTCCAGCCGCAGGACACCGAGCGGGTGCTGAACGGCTACGCGCTGCGCACGCCGCGCCGGATCGACCCCGAGGCGCAGTGCGAGCTGGCGCTGCGGGCCTTCGCGGGCAACGGGTTCCTGGTGCTGGTGGGGGACCGTCAGGTCGTCGATCCGGACCAGCAGGTCGACCTGGTGCTCGGCACGGTGGTCACCTTCCTCACGCTCGTGCCGCTGGTGGGGGGCTGACCGTGACGCAGGTCCAGGAGATCCGGGAGCGGGTCCGCGGGTACGGCAGTACCGGGCAGCCGGCGGAGCTCGCCGCCGACCTGCTCCGGGTCGCGGCCGCCGTCAACTCCCGCTGGGGCGGGAAGTGGGCCGCGGTGCCGCAGGAGCTGCGCGCCCTGCCGGTCGAGCGGCGCACCGCGCTCGTCGACGCCCTCGCGGAGCGCTACCACGCGGCCGGGACGCACCCCGGCGCCCGCGACAACGCCCTGACCCTGCTCGGCATCGTCGCGCGCGACCTGCCCGGCGACCGGCTGCTGACCGAGCGCCTGAAGCGGCTGGACGGACTCGGCCGGGTGCACACCCTCTGGTACCGCGAGCAGTTGCAGGACCTCGCCGAGGCCGAGCTCGCGGCCGGCCGGACCCTGGCGCCCGCCGTGGTGGCCGTCTTCCGGCGCTCCGCCCTCCAGGGCTACGACGACGCGATGAGCGCGCTGGCTGCCAAGCTCACCGAGCCGGTGCTCAACGTCGGGGAGGAGTGGGCCGAGCGCGCGCTGCGGGACGTCGAGCAGGTGCCGGACACCGCCGACTGGCTCGCCCTGCTGCGCCTCGCGACCACCGCCACCGCCGCCAGGCCCACCCGCGCGTGGGAGCAGCAGGCCCGCACCCTGGTCGAGGCGCTCGGCGCCGACCGGGTGCGCAGCACCGTGCTGCCCTGGCTCGCGCTGGTCGGCCGCCGCACCTTCGAGCTGGAGCGCGCGGAGTACGAGCCCGACGTCAACAACGCCTACGACCCCTACAACGCCAACGCGCTGCGCGGGCTGACCTGGGCGCTCGCCCTGCTGCCCGGGCACCCGGACACCGCCCGCGCCCTCGGCGCGCTGGCCGAGACCTCGCTGCGGAAGGTCGCCGGGCTCGGCCCGCGCAACCCGAAGGTGGCGAACGCGGCCGTCACCGCGCTCGCCCGGACCGACGGCGAGCCGGCGCTGGCCGAACTGGCCCGCCTGGCCGCCCGGGTGACGTACAAGGGCACCCTCAAGCTGATCGACACCGCGCTGCGGACCCGGGCCGAGGCGCTCGGCCTGTCCCGCGAGGAGGTCGAGGAACTCGCCGTCCCGACGTACGGGTTGACCGAGGTCGGCCGGGCCGAACAGCTGCTGGGCGAGTGCACCGCCGTGCTCGAGGTCCGGGGCGGCAAGGCGGTGCTCTCCTGGCGCAACGCAGCAGGCAAGGCGGCCAGGACCGTGCCCGCCGCCGTCAGGCGCGACCACGCCGAGGAGCTCAAGGAGCTGAAGGCGGCGGCCAAGGACATCGACAGGATGCTCTCCGCCCAGAGCGAGCGCCTGGACCGGCAGTTCCTGGCCCGCCGCAGCTGGACCTACCGGGTCTGGCGCGAGCGCTACCTCGACCACCCGCTGGTCGGCACGCTGGCGCGCCGGCTGCTCTGGACGGTCGACGGCACCGCCGTCGGCTTCGCGGACGGCGAGCTGCGCACCCTCGCCGACGACCGGGTGCGGGACGGGGCCGAGGTGCGGCTCTGGCACCCGGTGGACCACGAGCCCGCCGCGATCGTGGCCTGGCGCGACTGGCTGGAGCGGCACGCGATCACCCAGCCGTTCAAGCAGGCCCACCGCGAGGTGTACCTGCTGACCGACGCCGAGCGGGCGACCGGCAGCTACTCCAACCGCTTCGCGGCCCACGTGCTGCGCCAGCACCAGTTCCACTCGCTGGCGGCCGTCCGGGGCTGGCGGAACAAGCTGCGGCTCATGGTCGACGACGTGCTCCCGCCGGCCACCCGCGAACTGCCGCAGTGGGGGCTGCGCGCCGAGTACTGGATCGAGGGGGAGGGCGATGCCTACGGTGCGGACACCACCGACTCCGGCAGCTACCTGCGGCTGACCACCGATCAGGTCCGGTTCTACCCCGTCGACGCGCCGGAGAACTGGGCGCACTGCGGCGGCGGTGGCTACAGCACGGGGTGGGGCCGCGGCGGACCCGCGGCGGACCCCCTCCCGCTCGCCGGCATCCCGCCCCTGGTGCTGTCCGAAGTCCTGCGCGACGTCGACCTGTTCGTGGGGGTGGCCAGCATCGGCAACGACCCGACCTGGCAGGACGGCGGCCCCGCCGGCCGGTTCCAGGAGTACTGGACCAGCTACGGCTTCGGCGAGCTCAACCAGAGCGCCGAGACCCGCCGGGTGCTGCTGGAGCGCCTGGTGCCCCGGCTGGCCGTCGCCGACCGCTGCACCCTCGAAGGCCGGTTCCTGCACGTGCGGGGCGAACGGCACACGTACAAGATCCACCTCGGTTCCGGCAACATCCTGCGGACCCCGAACGACCAGTACCTGTGCATCGTCCCGAAGGCCGGCCCGGCCTCCCCGCAGACCGGCTACCTGCCCTTCGAGGGCGACCGGATGCTCGCGGTGATCCTCAGCAAGGCGATCCTGCTGGCCGAGGACACGAAGATCACGGACCCGACGATCCTCAGCCAGCTGTAGCCGCCGGACCCGCCCACCGCCGCAGCCCGGGCCTGACTGCTGCGTTGCACGGCTGACGGAGCAGGCAGGCCGGTCGGCCGGAGCGCGGTCAGTGCGGCCGCAGGCCGGTGAGGACCACGTCGAAGACCCGCTCCCGGGCCACCGGATCCGCGGCCAGCTGCTCCGCCGCGGCGCCCGTGCTGACCAGCAGCGCGATCAGCTCCGGCAGGCCGAGGTCGGGCCGGACGGCCCCGGCGCGCTGCGCCGCGGCCAGCAGCTCGGTCAGCTGGGTCCGCATCACCGTGCTCTGCTCCCGCAGGGACGCGTGCACGTCCACCCCGGCCGCGGCCAGCGCCCGGGTGAACTCCTCCTTGCCCGCGGACTGCTCGACGATCAGGCGGAAGCAGGTCGCGAAGGCCTCGGCCGGCTCGGCCTCGGCGGTCAGCTGCGCGGTGCGGGCCGTGATGGTCTCCAACCGCCGGACCATGACCGCCTCCAGCAGCGCCTCCTTGGTGGGGAAGTGCCGGAAGAGGGTGCCGACCCCGACCCCGGCGGCGCGGGCGATCTCCTCGGTCGGCACGCCGACGCCGCGGGTGGTGAACACCTCGGTGGCGACGTCCAGCAGCCTCGCCCGGTTGCGGGCCGCGTCCGCGCGCAGCGGGCGCCGGGCAGCGTCACTCATCCCCACTCGTCCCTCCCGTCCGGGGCGAAGGCGTCCCCGGACCACCGGAGCAGCCGGTTCGTCGGGTCCGAAGCGGAGCTGCCGGTCCGATCCTACTGGCGCGTCCTGACGGGGGCTCCGGTCGCGGGACCGGCCGTGCCCGGGTGCTGCGGGTCCGGGCCGGCGGCTCCGGCTACCCCCGGACCCGCAGGCGCACCCGCGGCCGGCGGCCGATCCGCGGCCGGGTGCGGGCCGGTGCGGCGGGCGGCCGTCGGCGCAGCGTGCGCAGGCGGGCGACCGGACGCGGGTCGTGCCGCGGCCGGGGCGGGACCAGCGGCTCCGGCGGTACCGGGTGCGGCGGGCGGGCGCAGATCGTGCCGAAGGCGGCGACCACGGCTTCGAGCAGCAGCAGCGCGGTGAGGCTCCGCAGCCACTTCCCCAGCAGCGCGAGCATCAGCGCCACGGCCGCCGTGACCAGCAGGCCCCGCACCTGGCCGGAGTCGACGCCGCGCCAGAGCCGACGGGCCTTCAGGACGCAGGCCTGCAGCACCAGCGCCGTGCAGGTGAGGCCCGCCACCAGCAGGTACGGTCCGTCGCTCGGCAGCTGGTCGGCCGGCTGGCGCAGGCCGGCCAGCGAGACCGCGACCGGCGCGCCCTGCCAGCGCTCCACCTCGACCCGGTCGCCGGGGCGGACCCGGGTGAGCACCGGCTCGGTGCCGTGCAGCTTGATGCCCTCCCGGCCGCCCCCCGCCAGGGGCCGGACCACGATCCGGTCGTCCGGGTCCCTGCCCCTCTCGGCGTGCACCTCCACCGTCAGCTCGGTGCTCGTCACCAGGCAGGCCCCGGTGACCGTGCCGGTCGGACAGGGCCGGGCGGCCCGGTACCGGGCGGCGTCGTCGAAGGTCGACGGGAGCAGGGTGGTGAACCAGACCAGGACCGCCAACGGGAACAGCGCCGCCAGGGCGAGCAGTGCGGCGCCGACCCGGCGGAGCCGGCGGACCCGGCGTCCGGGCGGCGCGGCAGCCTCCCGGCGCGCCTGCGCGGCCCGGGCCCGCCCGGCCGCCCGGAGCCACTGACGGTCCGCCACGCGCCGGCGGGTGACGGCCGGCGGGTGCGCGCGGGAGTGCGGCCTCAGGGGTGTTCCTCGGTCGGGGCGGGACGGGCGGCCGTCAGCCTAACCAGCCCGCGGCGACCGCCGGGCACCGCCCCACCTGCGACGTTGCTGCGCCCGCCGGCTCGCGGACGCGCCCGGCGCCCGCCGGACCGTCAGCAGCACCCCGGGACCGGGGTGCTGCGCGGGGCTCCGCCCGGGTCGGCGCACCGGGCGGGCGGAGCCGCCGTTCCGGTCACACCGGTGCCGGGGCGGGCGCGGGGGCGACCGTCGGGCCGGGCACCGGAGCCGCCACCGCGTCCAGGGCCTTCAGGCCGTCCAGCAGGGCCTGCCCGCCGGGCGAACCGAACCCGGTGCACGCGTCCCAGTGCGGGCCGGCGGCGTAGGCGCCGTTGCTGCCCTGGGTGATGTCGCGCAGCACGCCGTCGGCGAGCCTGGTGTAGAGCAGCGGGTTGAGGAAGCCGACCGGCGCGCCGAGGGCCTGGTTGACCCGGGCGAGCAGGGCGGACCACTGCGGGGCGGCGGCGCTGGTGCCGCCGATCTGGACCAGGTGCTGGCCGTCCACGCTGATGATCAGCACGCCGGTGGCCGGGTCGGCCAGCGCCGAGACGTCGGGCACGCCGCGCCCGCGCCGGTGCGGCGGGTTGGCCGAGGGCGGCACGTTGGCGCCGGACTGCCAGGGCGGCACCGGGAACCAACGGCTGATCCCGCCACCGGTGGCGCTGCCGGGGCCGTCGTCCCAGACCGTCTCGCTGGTCACCGTGGTGCCGCCCACCACCAGGCGGGTGCCGCCCACCGCCAGCACGTGCGGGCTGGAGGCCGGGAAGTCGGCGTGCGCGCGGGTGTCGCCGGCCTGGTCCCGGGAGCCGTCGTCGCCGGAGGCGCAGCAGATGCTGATGTTGCGCAGCGCCGCCTGGGCGAAGGCCTGGTCGACGGTGCTGATCGCCATCCTGGTCCAGGCGGAGCCGGGGTCGTCCTCGGGGTTGCCGTAGCTGCAGGAGACGATGGTGGGGCGGTTGGCGGTGTCGGTGACGATCGCGTTGAACGCGTCCACCCAGCCCTGCTCGGTGAACTCGGTGAAGTAGACGACGATCCTGGCGCCCGGCGCCAGGGCGCCGACCACCTGGAGGTCCAGCATGATCTCGCCGGTGCTGTCGGCGGGGTCGGCCTGGCGGTCGTCCCGCCCGGGGTCGTTGCCCGGGCCGAGCACCACGACGTCGGTGATCTGCGGCACCGGCGAGTGCAGCACCTGGGTGAAGTAGGTCTGCAGGGCCGCGAGCCGGTAGCCGCCGGACGGCGTCCCGGGTTGGGTCTGCCCGTTGAAGGCGAGCACCGCGACGGTCTCGCCGGTCCCGTCGAAGCCGGCGGGGTACTGGTAGGGCTGGGCCAGCGCGTTCGGCAGGAAGGTGCCGGCCGGCAGCGCGGCGGCGGCGAGCGAGTCCAGGGACACCCGGGCCGCCTGACGGGACAGCAGGTTGGCGCCCAGCGGACGGTTGTCCAGGCCGAGCACCGCGGTGACCGTGCCGGCCAGCTCGGCCGGCACGTGCACCGCGCCCTCGCGGCCCCGGTAGCTGCGCCAGCGCTGGTCGCGGTCCTGGTAGCGGTAGCGGGCCAGGGTGACCTGGAAGGCCTCGGACAGGTCGGCCGCGCTGCCGGACAGCCGCACGCTGCGGGCCACCGGGTTGACGGCGCTGACCATCAGGCGGTGCTCGGCGGCGAACCGCTCCACCGCCTCGATGTCGGACTGGGCGGCCCGGTGGGCGGCGGCGAACGCCGCGTCGTCCGGAACCGCCCGGCGGGTCGGCGGGACCATGGCCAGGTCCGTGGCGGAGGGGGCGGCCGGGGCGCTCGGGTCGGGCCGCAGGTAGACGGTGACGGACAGGGTCTCGGCCGGGTTGACCGGCCCGGCGACCGTGGCGCCGCGGCGCGGTGTCCGATCGCTGTCGGGTAGCGCGAGGTAGGGGGTTCGGGACATGGCTGACACCAGCTTTCGGCCGGTACGAGTGTCGGGCGACGGGCGGAAGGCAAAGCAGAAGAATCGGGGTACAGGCGACGCGTACGGCGTAAACGGGACACGTACGCATACGTCGGACATGTACTTTGTATACTTAGCTTTACCCTCCTGGGCGGACCAGTCAAGGGGGCGGACGGAGCGCGACGGGGGCGCCGGCGCGAGCGAGGAGGAGCCCCATGGCCAGCGGCCGACTCACCCGGTCCAAGGTGCTGGCCGCGGCGATCGCCCTGGTGGACCGTCAGGGCCTGGCCGCGCTCACCATGCGCCGACTGGCCACCGAACTCGGCGTGGAGCCGATGGCGCTGTACCGCTACGCCGCCGGCAAGGACGCGCTGCTGGACGGCATGGTGGAGGGCTTCTACGCGGAGGTGATGGACGGGCTCGGCAAGCCGGCCGGGGACTGGCGACGCGAGCTGCACCGGATCGCCACCGTCTTCTGCGAGGTCGCCGACCGCCACCCGGCGCTGCTCCCGCTGGTGGTGACCCGTCCGCTGAGCGTTCCGATGTCCCGCCGCCCGGCCCCGATGCTGCAGCTCAACGAGCGGATGCTCGACCAGATCGGACGGGCCGGCCACGACCCGCGCACCACGCTGCGGCTGTACCGCTCGCTGGTCGGCTTCTGCCTGGGCTACCTGCTGGTGGAGAAGCGACCGGTGGTGGACAACCCGGACGAGGCCGACCCGCTGCTGCGGTTCGGCCTGCACCGGCTCCCGGTGGCCGAGTACCCGAAGCTGCGCGAGCTGGCCCCGCTGCTGGCCGAGTACGACGCGCAGGCCGAACTCGCGGCGGGGCTGGACGTGCTGATCGCGGAGCTGCCGACCCACCCCGGCCGGGCCCGCAGGGCGAGGCGGCCCGCCGGGCGGAGCGGGGCGGAATAAGTCGGCGTCCCGCGGTGATTGATCGTTCCATAGTTGATCGATCACGCAATGGGGGATGTCGATGACGTACGACCACCAGGTCCAGGGCACCGTGGCCGCCGGCTTCGAGCAGGTCCGGGCCGAGTTCGCCGCCGTCGCGGCCGATCAGGGCGGCGACTACGCGGCCCAACTGGTCGCCTACGCGGGCAGCGAGCAGGTGGTGGACCTCTGGGTCGGCCCGGAGATGGCGGGGGACACCCTGACCGGCGTCTTCTCGGTGACCAAGGGCGCCACCGCGCTGGTGGTTGCCCTGCTGCTGCAGGACGGGGTGCTCGACCTGGACCAGCGGGTGGCGCACTACTGGCCGGAGTTCGCCGCCGCGGGCAAGCAGGACATCACGCTGCGCACGCTGTTCTCGCACCAGGCCGGCCTGGTCGGCGTCGAGGGCGGCCTGCGGGTCGAGGAGGTGGCGGACGACCGGGTGATCGCCGCCCGGCTCGCCGCCCAGGCCCCGTACTGGCGTCCCGGCGCCGCGCACGGCTACCACGCGCTGGTGATCGGCGCACTGGCCAACGAGGTGGTCCGCCGCGCCACCGGGCGGTCGGTGCAGGAGATCTACGAGGAGCGGGTGCGGGTGCCGTTCGACCTCGACTTCCACCTCGGCCTGCCGGCGGAGCTGGAGCCGCGGTTCCGCACCTCGCAGCCGCTGCTGCCCACCCCCGAGCAGCAGGCCGCGCTGCGGGCCGGCGCCACCGGGGTGCACAGCCTGACCGGCATCGCCTTCAACCGCAACCACCCGCAGGCCCCGGCGCTGGACGAGCTGCCCAACCTGCCGCTGGTCCGTCGGCTCAGCCCCGCCTCGGTCGGCGGGGTCGGCAGCGCGCGCGGGATCGCGGCGATGTACGCGGCGGCGGTCAGCGGGCTGAACGGCGCGGCCCCGCTGCTCAAGCCGGAGACCCTCGCGCTGGTCGGACAGATCCAGACCGCCGGCAAGGACCAGGTGACGCTGGGGGCCAACGCCTTCGGCGTGATCTTCCAGGCGGCCGCCGACCGGTACCCGGCGCTGGGTCAGGGCGCGATCGGCCACAGCGGCGCGGCGGGGGCGATGGCGCTGGCCGACCCGCGCAGCGGGCTCGCCTACGGGTACGTGCGGCGCCGGTTCACCTTCCCCGGCGGTGCGGCGCCGGAGAACGACCGGCTGGTGCCGGCCGTGCACGGCGCGGTAGTTGCCGCTCTCTGACGAATCGTCAGCACCACTCGACACCCCGTTCGGACCCCGGGTCCGGGCGGGGTGTCCCGCTGCTCACGGGGCGCGTGTCCTGCCGGTCCCACGCGGATCGGCGCGGCACAGTGGCCTCACCAGGGCCCGGGTGCGTGCAAGCGTCGAACGCCCACCCGTATCCTGACCTACCAGCAGGGACCCCAGGAGACGGAATCAGGCTCCACCCGCTCCCGGGTCGGCCCTCGCACCATCCCCGACGCAGCCTTCCCCGCCACGAACCGGACGATCCCCATGACAGTGCTTCCCGTGCAGAACGCCGATGTACCGCCGCAGGACCGCTCCGCCGGTCCGGGCAACGATGCTTCGCCCGACCTGGGCGAGAACCTGGCCAGGTACGCCGAGCTGGGCGGATTCACGCTGGCCGCCGACAGCCACGCCTGGTACGCCGCCGCCCCGACCGTGACCGGTGCCGAGGAGGCGCGGTCCGCCTCCACCGTGCTGGCCGAGGTGCGCGGTTGCGACCTGTCCCTGCTCCGCGAGGCCGCCGAGCGGCTGGCCGAGGAGGCCGCCCTGCGCGAACCCGCCTCGGTGGCCGAGGTGCTGACCCTGATCGGCCTGCTGCGGCGGGTCCGGGAGACCGCCGCCACGCTGCGTTCGGGTGCGTACGAAGCCGACCTGGACGCGCTCGCGGCCGCCACCGCCAACGGGAGTTGGCGACGCGAGCGCGGCCTCAAGCTGTCCTGGGGCCGACGCCGCCAGCTGCGCGCCGAGGCGCGCCGGCTGGCCGTGGCCGACCGGCCGCGGCGCGACGCGCTGCACGTGGCGCTGGTCGCGGCCGCCGCCGAGCGGGCCGAGTGGCAGGAGCTGGCGCCCGCCTCGGGCACGGTGGCCCGCCCGGTGGACGCCGAACTGCTGGAGGTCACCGGCCAGTCGGTGGAGGCGCTGACCGGCGGGCTGCGCGAGCTCAGCAAGTTGGTCGGGCGCGAACTGACCGTGCTGTCCTACGACGAGCTGGCCGAGCTGGTCGCGGCGCTGGCGGCGGACGAGGGCACGCTGTACCGGCTGCCCGAACTGCGCACGCTGCGCGCCGAGCTGGAGGCGGGCGGGCTGGGCGAGCTGCTCGCCGAGCTGACCGAGGCCCAGGCGGACCGCGCCGCCGCGCAGGCCGCGTACGCGGAGCTGCTGCGCGAGCAGGAGGCGGCGCAGGCCGAGGCCGACGTCGAGGACGAGGGCGAGAGTGAGCCGGCCGCGGAGGTTGCGGAGGCTTCGGTCGAGGCCGAGGTCGAGGCCGAGTCGGAGACGGAGACCGGGGCTGCGGAGTCGGACGAGGGCGCGGCCGAGGTGGCCGAGCCCGCGATCCTGATCCCGAGCCCCTCCCGCGAGCCGGTCCTGGAGTCGCTCCCGGTGCCGACCGAGGCGGACGCCGAGCCCGAGGCCGAGCCCGAGGCCGAGGCCGTCGCCGAGGTGGCGGCGGACGTGGAGCCGACGGCGGAGGTTGCGGTGGAGGCTGACGCCGAGTCCGCCGTCGAGCCGGAGCCCGAGGTCGACGCCGAGCCCGAGGCTGTGGCCGAGGTCGAGCCGGTCGCCGAGGTCGAGGCCGAGCTTGAGCCGGAGCTCGCAGTCGAGCCGGCCGCCGAGGTCGAGGTTGCCCCGGAGGCTGCGGCGGAGCCCGAGCCGGCTGCCGAGGTGGAGGTCGCTCCCGAGATCGCCCCCGAGGTCGAGGCCGAGTCGGTGCCCGAGCTCGCCGCCGAGCCGGAGCCCGAGGTCGACGCCGAGCCCGAAGCCGTGGCCGAGGTCGAGCCGGTCGTGGAGCCGGTCGCCGAGCCGGAGCCCGCCCCCGCCGTCGAGCCCGAGCCCGTCGCCGAGGTCACCCCGGCCGCGGAGGAGCCCGCCCCCGCTGCCGAGCCCGAGCCGGAGCCCGTCGCCGAGGTCGTCCCCGCCGCCGAGCCCGCGCCCGCCGCGCAGGCCCCCGCCGCCGGCAAGCCCGACCTCACCCCGGGCCGCCCCATCACCGCCTACTCCGCCGACGAGCTGCTCTCCCTGGTCCGCTGGCTGGACGCCGACGGCACCGAGCGCAACGACGACGAGCTGCTCCGCGCCGCCATGAAGGAGCTCGGCTTCGCCCGCCTCGGCCCCCGCATCAAGGACGCCCTGGGCACCGCGGTCACCGCCGCCCGCGCCTAGTCGCACGGCACCACCCCGCACCACCCACCCC
>NZ_JBHYKG010000149.1:0-20580 GCF_042741245.1 Kitasatospora sp. NPDC058965 | reverse complement strand
GGAGGAGCCGGGCCGACGGGTCCCGGCGCGGGCGCGCCGGGTCAACGCTGGATGATCTGCACGGCGCAGTCGTAGCTGCTCGGCATGGTGCCGATCGCGTACACGGTGGAGTCGTCCGGGCTGAAGGTGGCGTCGAACGTGGCGCGGAGGGTGGACGGGACGGCGAGCGCCGGCAGGTTGGCACCGGTGGTGGCGTCGAACGAGGCGACGGTCGCGCTGCCCGTGCTGGAGTCGTAGTGCAGCCCGCGCAGCTGGGTGCCGTCCGGGCCGACCGAGAGGGTGGCGATCCCCAGCGCGAGGGTGACCGGCGTCTGGGCGGCGTCGGTGGCCGGGTTCACGGGGGTGACCTGGTTGCCGTGCTGGCTGTCCTGGACGTACAGCTTGGTGCCGTCCGGCGAGAACGCCTCGGTCGAGACCGCCGTGCTCAGCCCGGTGACCCGGCCGACGACCGTCGGCGTCGGGGTCGAGGCGTCGAGGTGCATCAGCCCCGACGCGCTGGCCGCGTACAGGTCCCGGGTGCCGGGGCGCAGCGCGATGGTGTGCAGGTAGGCCCCGTTGAACGCGACCTGGCCGACGAAGGCGTTCTGCGCGGTGGCGAAGGCGAGCACCCGGCCGGGCGTCTCGGCGAACGCGCCCGGCGGCGGGACCGGCGGCACCCCGTAACCGGTGTAACCGTCCTGGGCGACGTACACGGTGGCACCGTCGGCGCTGATCAGCACCGTGTGGGTGCGGCCGCCGGGCCAGTTGGCGGGCTGGTTCTGGGCGGGCAGCGGGACCTGGGCGACCAGGGTGTTGCTGGTGGTGTCCACGACGTTCATCACCTGGCCGCTGACGGCGTAGACCCGGGTGCCGTCCGGGCTGATCACCGTCTGGCGGTAGTCGCTGTTGCTGTTGGCCAGGGCGACCTGGGCGGTGACGGTGTAGGTGGCCAGGTCGACGGTCTTGAGCTTGCCGTCCGCGGTGACGTAGAGCTTGCTGCCGTCCGGGCTCTGCACGGCCCCGGCCACGATGCCGCCCACGTCCACGGTGTGCACCGCGGACGGGGTGGCCGCGCCGGCCGCCGCGATGCCGCCCCCGGTCACCGGCAGCACGGTCGAGATTGCCATAGCTGCTATCCAACAGACCTTTGTACCAAGCGAGTTCATACTCTTCCTCCCCAACTCGATCGGGCAGGGCCCACGTTAGATCAGACGCGGCGGCCGGCGTCCGGTGTTTGCGAAACGTTCTCCCGCCGCGCGCCGGACGGGACCGGGGCGCCACTGCGGAGGATCACCTTCCGCATACACTCTCCGCCATGCCTTGGATCGACGCCCTCCGGACCACCACCCGGACCGGGCTGCACCTCAACCGCGCCTACTCCAGTCCCAAGCGCGCACTGCGCGCGGCGCTCGCGGTCGCCCTGGTCGCCTTCCCGACCCTCGCGATCGGCGGGCCGCGGCCGGCCACCTCGGCGGCGCTGGGCGCCTTCATCGCCGGGGTCGCCACCTTCCAGCGCAGTTTCCGCCCCCGCCCCTCGCTCGCGGTGGCCTCGGCGATCGGACTGGGCGTCAGCACCTTCACCGGCTACCTGTCGGTCTCGGTACCGGGTCTGTTCCCGGTGGTGCTGGCGTGCTGGGCGCTGCTGGCGGGCCTGGCCTGGGCGATCGGGCAGACCGGCGGCGTGGTGGCGGCGACCAGCGTGTCGGTGATGCTGGTGGTGGTCCAGCTGCCGGTCGGCGTGTCGACCGCGCTCGACCACGCGCTGCTGTGCGCCGTCGGCGGGGTGGTCCAGGCGCTGCTGATCGCGCTCTGGCCGATCGAGGACTGGCAGGCGCACCGCGACGCGCTGGCCGACGCCTACGCCGCGCTGGCCGACTACGCCCGCCGGCTCCGCGAGGACCCGACCGCGCCGGTCGACCCCGAGGCGCTGATCCAGGCCCGGCACGCCTCCGAGCTGACCCCCTGGCAGGACCGGCACCGCCCGCAGGAACTCCACGGTCTGCGCGGCCTGGCCGAGTCGATGCGTCCGGCACTGACCGCGCTGGCCGACCCGCGCGCCGGGGTGCCCGAGGAGGGACCCGCCCGCGAGCGGGTGCGCGAGGTGCTGGCGGCCGCGGCCGAGCTGCTGGACGCACTGGCGTCGGCGATCCGCCACGGCCACCCGCTGCAGCTGCCCGGCGCGGCGCTCGCCCTGGTCCTGCCCGCGCAGCGCTCACGGGAGGCCGGGGGCGCCGACGGCGGCGCGGGCACCGGGAGTGTCGGCGACGCCGGGACCGGCACGGACATCGTGGCCACCGGGAACGTGGGGAGCGCCGGGGCGTTCCCGGCGCTGCTCCCGGCGCTGCCCCCGACAGCGCTCCCGGCGCTGCTCCCGGCGGCCGCCGCGGACTGCGCCCGGCAGCTGACCGTACTGCTCGGCCGGGCCGCCGACACGCTGGAGCGGTGCGATCATCACAGCGTCGGTGACGCGCCGCGCCCGAGCTCGGGCGCGCTGCCGCGGCCGGCGCTCTTCCACGCCCTCCCCCGGGCCCTGCACAGCGTGCGCCGCCAGCTGCGGCCCGACTCGCCGGTGCTGCGCCACGCCGTGCGGCTGGCCGTCGTGGTGACGGTGGCGCAGCTCGCCACCGGGCTGCTCGGGCTGCCGCGCGGGTACTGGGCACCGATGACCGCGGCGATGGTGATCCGCCCCGACTTCGGACAGACCTTCAGCCGCGGCGTGGCGCGCCTGGCCGGCACCTCGGTCGGCGTGGCGGTGGCCACCGTCCTGGTGGAGCTGCTGCACCCGAACCGCTGGTGGGCCTTCGGCCTGGCCGTGGCCTGCATCGGCGGGGCCTACCTCACGCTGAAGACCGGCTACGCGATGATGACGGCCTTCGTCAGCGCCTACGTGGTCTTCCTGCTCGGCCTGCAGCACGGCAACCCGCTGGTGCTGGCGCTGGACCGGGTCGGCCTGACGCTGCTGGGCGGGACGGTCGCGCTGCTCACCTTCGCCGCCTTCCCCAGTTGGGCGTCGACCCGGTTGAACGACCGGCTCGCCGACTGGTTGGAGTCGACCGGCCGGTACTGCGCGGGCGTGTTCGCGGTCTTCGGCGACCCGCGCGGCGCCGACCGCCGGGCGGTGCGCGACGCACTGCTGGACGCCCGGTCCGCCCGGGCCGGTCTGCTGGAGGGCATCAAGTGCGCCGCCGCCGAGCCGGGCTGGCACTGCCCGGAGAACCTGACGCCCCGCCGACTGGAGAAGGCCCGCGCGGCGGTCGGGCTGCTGGGCCGGGTGGGTGTGCTGCTGGAGGCGCAGCTGCCCGAGCGGGGCGCCGCGCCGGCGCCGGGCGCCGGGGAGTTCGCGGTGGCGCTGGCCCGGGCGACCGAGGCGGCCGCCGACGCGGTACGGGCTGGGCGGGCCCCGGAGTTCGGCGCACTGCGGGCCGTCCACCGTGCCTGGACGGAGCGGGACGGGGCCGGTGACGGAGACAGTGCCGGACCCGGAGGCCGTTCCGGTGGCGGTGCCGGACCGGGTGACGGGACCGCCGGGGTACTGGCCGGTGCCGGGCGGCTGCTCGACCAGGCGCTGGACGATCTCGAACTCGCCTTCCGGCGCGAGAAGGTGGCCGCGCCCACCGGACCCACCCCGGCCCGGGCGGCCGGCCCGGCTGCGGCAGCCGCCCCAGTCACGGCCGGCACCCCGACCGTGTCAGGCACCGCCACCCCGGACGGCGCCCGCCCCGCGGTAGACACCACGGCTGCGGCGGTCGCCTGACCGCCGCAGCCGGAGCCACCGCTCGGGGCCGGCCCGGTCTCCGCCGTCCGGCCCGGTCTCAGTACTGGGTGGTGACCGTGACCCCGCTGAACGCGGTCTGGGCGTAGAGGCTGAAGTACCGGTACCCGGCCGCGGTGTTGGTCACGGTCAGGCTCTGCGCGGTGCCGGAGTGGGTGGAGGCACTGGTGTAGGCGCTGGGCGTGGCCCAGCTGTTGGCGTTGTAGTACAGGTAGGCGGTCCCGGTGCCGCCGGTGCTGGTGACGGTCAGCGTGGTCGTCCCGGCCGGCAGCCACAGGTAGAAGTAGTCCAGGTTCTGCACCGTCTCGGCCTGGCCGGACCGGTAGCAGTTCGGGCCCATCGCCCGCGTGTCGGCGGCGGTGCACGGCACCGGCGCGCCGCCGGCGCCGACCGTGACGGTGCGGCTGGTGCTGGCGGTCCGGCCGCCGCTGTCGGTCACGGTCAGCGAGACGGTGTAGCTGCCGGCTGCCGTGTAGGTCTTGGCCGGGCTCTGCTGGGTGGAACCGGTCCCGTCGCCGAAGTTCCAGGACCAGCCGGTGATGCTGCCGGTCCCCGACTCGGTGGAGCGGTCGGTCAGTTGCACCGTCAGCCCGGAGACCGCCGCGTCGAAGGCCGCCGCGGGAACCCCGCCGCCGCTCCCGCCGGCCAGGCTGTCGAGCCAACTGGAGAAGTCGGCGTCGTAGCTGGTGCCGAGCGAGTTGTAGGTGGCGTAGCCGCCGGTGTAGTCACCGGTGCGGAAGTGGCCGAGCATCGACTGGATGACGTCGGGGTGCTTCTCGACCATGTACCGCACCGCGAGGTAGCCCCAGGGGTAGGTGCGGGTGGTGTCCGAGTTGTCGTAGGTGTTCTGGAACAGGGTGCTCAGCGCGTACGTGTGCTTGGCGGCCTCGGCGAGCGCCTGGGTGTCGGTCACGCCCCGGTAGCTGTAGGAGACGTACTCGGCGACGCCCTCGATCCACCACACGTCCGGCACCGCGATCTGCTGGGAGAAGTTCCCCTTGAGGTCGAAGCGGCCGTCGAGCGCGTGGGTGTACTCGTGGTTGAGGTTCCAGACCCGCGCGGTGAAGCCGTCGTCCCCCGCGTCGCGGTACATGATCGAGCGCGGCAGGTTGGTGGCATCGGTCGGGTCGCCGATCAGCGTGATGCCGCCGTTGTTGGTGCTCACGCCGTAGATCGGGCCCGCGTAGGTCTGGTAGTCGGTCGAGCTGGCGAAGACCACCAACTGCAGCGTGGACTCGTACTGGCCCGGGATCGGGCCGTTGTCCTTGACCAGGGTGTGCACGTAGGGGTCCTGGTTCTGCAGGCTGGCGCAGACCGCGTTCAGGTCGGTGGCGCTCAGGTCCTGGGCGAGGATCGTGTGCGCGGCGTCGCAGCTGCGGCTGATCGGGAGGGCCGCCGCGGTGAGCCGCTGGACCAGGTTGCAGACGTCGTAGTAGGCGCAGTTGGCCTGGTCGTAGTAGCTGGCCAGGTTGGCCACGCCGACCCAGAGCGGGGCGGTCGGGCCGGTGATCGCGGAGGCACCCAGCAGGCCCTTGATCAGCGGGCGCACCGTGCTCTGCAAGGCGGTGTGCTCGACGAACCGCGCGGTCTCCAGCCCCGCGTTGGAGTCGAGGAAGGAGTTGCCGGTGCCCAGCAGGTCGCGGTGGTTCAGCGCGAAGGTGTCCAGCGTGGTGATGATGCTCGGGTCGTTGGTGACGGCGGTGACGAAGTCCGCGTTCTGGTGGCCGCGGTAGAGCGGGGTGAACACGTCGTTGACGAAGTTCACCATGTACCA
Source organism: Kitasatospora sp. NPDC058965 (assembly GCF_042741245.1). Taxonomy (NCBI): domain Bacteria; kingdom Bacillati; phylum Actinomycetota; class Actinomycetes; order Kitasatosporales; family Streptomycetaceae; genus Kitasatospora; species Kitasatospora sp. NPDC058965. The sequence continues at coordinate 15,055 of NZ_JBHYKG010000149.1, read as the reverse complement.
GGAGGAGTTGTAGGTCGCGCTGCTGTAGCCGTTCAGCACCTGCTGGTACGTCTTCAGGTAGCGGGCCTGCAGGTCGGCGCTGTCGCTGAGCACGACAACCTCACCGGCCACCTGGCCGTTGGCGTCGGTCACGTCGGCGAAGTGGGCGGACCCGACGAACGCGTCGATGCCGGCGGCCACCGCGTTGGTGAGGGTGGCGTCGTAGGAGCCGACGTCGGTGCTGTCGTAGTACTGCACGTAGTAGCCGGCCCGCAGGAAGAGCACCAACTGCCAGATCCCGGTGGAGTCGTCGCCGGTGTAGCCCGCCGCACTGCCCTGGAAGGCGTTGGCGACGGTGAGCATCTGGCTCTCCTTGAACACCCCGCCGGCGGCGCTGCCGGTGACGCCGAACAGGGTGTTCACGCAGTCCGGGGTGGCAGCCTCGACGAAGGCGACCAGGGCCGCGCCGGTCCGGGAGCTGAAGTCACCGGGGGTGCAGGAGGCGCTGGTGGCGGTGGCGGTGCCGACCGCCGGGTGGTGCACGGGAGCGGTAGCCGGTATCCGCGGCGGGAGTTGGGCGGGGGCGACGCGCTGCTGGGCGGGCGCCGGGTTGCGGTCGCCCGGGTGCTGGCTGCCGGTGGGCGGCAACGAGTGGGCAGTGGCGGCCAGTTGGGCCTGTTCCGTGGGGGCGGCGAGGCCGGCGGGCGCGGCTGCGGCGAGGCTGGGGGCGACGGCGAAGCCGAGCAGGGCCGTACTCGTCGCGGCGAGCACGGCCAGCAATCTGGGCAGGCGGAAGCGCGAACGCATCGTTGCTCCTTGGGGGTTGTGCGCCGCAGTGGGGGTTGGCGGCGCCAATCGCAGAGTCGCACGTTGCTGATGCACCGTCAATACCGTGTGACATAGCATATGGTGGCCTGCCTGCCCTCACGGAGCACCGATCACACGCGCTCCCCCGGTTCGAGACGGGCGGGCAGGCGCCCCTCCCGGCGCCGCCACCCGCTCCCCTGCACGCGGTGTACGAACCGCTTGAGCTGGCCGGATGCGCCGAGGCAGCCACTCACCGGGGCGTCAGTTGAACTCAGTGTCAGCACTTGTCCGACATGATGATGATCATTCAAGGTAGTGCCGCACAGTTCGCACCACCAGACCCACTCACCCTCCCTCATGAACCGGAGATCCCGGATGACTGACGACCTCTCGGCGGCGGCGGACCGCCGACAGTCGCACCTGCGCCGAACCCGGCGCACGTTCCACGCCATGACCGCCCTCGCCCTGGTCGTCGCCGGTGCGGCGGTCGGCACCGCGGCGATGGCCGCCGACCCGCCGACCACCAACCAGCAGGAACAGGGCATGCACCCGGGGCGCCCGTTCCACGACCCGGTCAACGCCGACTCCGACGCGAAGCACAACGTCAACATCACCCTGGACTCCACCAGGACCCAGTTCGAGGTCGGCGGCAAGAAGGTCTACGGCGCCTCCTGGACCGGCTCGTTCGTCGCGCCGACCATCCGGGTCAAGCCGGGTGACACGCTCACCGTGCACCTGGTCAACAACCTGCCGGTGGCGACCAACCTGCACTTCCACGGCCTGCACGTGTCCCCCCAGGGCCAGTCGGACGACCCGTTCCTCTGCGTCGCACCCGGCGCCTCGACCACCTACACGCTGGCCATCCCGGCCGACCACCCGCAGGGCACCTTCTGGTACCACAGCCACGCGATGGGCACGAGCTGCTCGGACTCCGGGATGTCGGGGATGTCGGGCATGGCGGGAACGTCCGGCACGGCGGGCACGAACGACATGCCGTTCATGCCGGGCGACGTGGAGAACCAGATCTCCGACGGCCTGTCCGGCGCGCTGATCGTCGGCGACGACCGCACCCTGCTCCCCGCCGACCTGCAGCAGATCACCGCGCACACCCTGGTGCTGAAGGACGCCCAGGTCGGCACCGACAACCACCTGGTGCAGAACACCGCCGCCGGCGCCATCGACTCCAACGCGCCGACCGTCCGCACGGTCAACGGCCAGCTGCGCCCGGTGCTGTCGATGCGCCCGAACGAGACCCAACTGTGGCGCCTGGTCAACGCCGGGGCCGACATCTTCTACCAGCTCCAGCTGGACGGCTACCGGTTCACCGTCGTCGGCGAGGACGGCACCCCCGTCTCCCAGGTGACCACGGCGGACACCCTGCTGCTGCCCCCGGGCAAGCGCTACGACGTCCTGGTCACCGCCAACGGCAACCCCGGCCGCACCACGCTGCGCACCCTGGCCTACTCCAACGGTCCCGACGGCGACTCCTACCCCGACACCGAGCTCGCCACCGTCAACGTGGCCGGCCACTCCGAGCACCGCCTGCCGCTCCCCACCGGCGGCATGCCCACTGCTCCGGCCGACCTCTCCGCCGTCCCGGTCGCCCAGCACCGCGACCTGGTGCTGTCGGAGAAGGAGGAGGACTCCCAGTTCTTCATCAACGGCAAGCAGTTCGCGATGGGCACCTCCGTCTTCGACACCCCCGCCAAGCTGGGCACCGTCGAGGAGTGGACCATCACCAACGCCGCCGACGAGGACCACCCCTTCCACCTCCACACCACCGCCTTCCAGGTGGTCTCCATCAACGGCGTCCCCCAGCCCTACACCCACCGCCAGGACACCGTCCCCGTCCCCCACGAGCAGAACGGCGTCCCCGGCAAGGTCGTCATCCGCATCAACTTCGCCGACTACGAGGGCGCGTGGATGTTCCACTGCCACATCGCGGCGCACGAGGACAACGGCATGATGAGCTTCATCAACGTGGTCCGTTGACCCCGGGGTCCCACCCGCGACCACACGGGTGGGACCCACCACGGGAAGCCCGGCCCCGCCGAAGCCGTGGACTTGATCGACCACCCGGGGTCAGCACAAGGTCTCGACCAGACCGCGGAGTTGCATCAAGCCACGGCCACCGTGAATCCGATCCGCGGCGTGGGGACGCTCTTCAAGGAGTGCGAACACCCCATCCGGCTTCGCCACCCAGGACAGGGCGAAGGCCCGGCTCGCCGAGCACCCTCCCGCACCACAACGGCCGGACCGCGGGCGTGAACATCCGCACCAAGCGGATCATGAGGCAGGTGCACGGCCGCGCGAGCTTCGACCTCCTCCGCCATCGCAACTTCCTCCAGTGACCCACCACGAAGCGCTACCACCGACGACGGGACGGAGTCGCTGGCTGTACGAACCCGGGAGGGCGGTTGCGCAGCTTCTGGAGCAATCGGTTCAGCGGTTGAGGACGGCGTCGATCTGGGCCAGTTCGGCCGGGGCGAAGTCGAGGTTCCGGAGGGCGTCCGTACTGTTGTCCAGTTGCTGGGCGCTGCTCGCACCTACGAGGGCGGACGTGACCCGGCCGTCTCGCAGGGTCCAGGCCAAGGCCATCTGGGCAAGGCTCTGGCCGCGTGATTTTGCGATCTGGTTCAGGTCGCGCAGCCTCGCCACCAGGTCCTCGGTGATCACGTCGCCGTTCAGGGCGGTGCCCTCGGTCGCGGCCCGCGAGTCCTGGGGGATGCCGTCCAGGTAGCGGTCGGTCAGCAGTCCCTGTTCCAGCGGGGAGTAGGCGATGGAGCCGACCTGGAGATCGTCGAATGCGTCCAGCAGGCCGTGCTGTTCGGGGCGGCGATCGAGCATCGAGTAGCGCACCTGGTGGATCAGCAGCGGGGTTCCCAGCTCGCGAAGGATCCGCGCCGCCTCGCGGGTCTGCTCCGCGGGGTAGTTGGAGACCCCGACGTACAGCGCCTTACCTTGTCGGACTGCGGAGTTGAGGGCACCCATCGTCTCCTCCAGGGGGGTGCTGGGGTCGTAGCGGTGCGAGTAGAAGATGTCGACATGGTCCAGACCCATCCGTCCCAGGCTCCGGTCGAGCGACGACAGCAGATGCTTTCGTGACCCCCATTCGCCGTACGGGCCGGACGACATCCGGTAGCCGGCCTTTGTCGAAATCACCAACTCGTCACGATGGCTGGCGAAGTCCGAGCGGAGCGCCTCGCCCAGGGCGGACTCTGCGGCGCCGGGCGGCGGTCCGTAGTTGTTCGCGAGGTCGAAATGCGTGATGCCGAGGTCGAATGCACGGCGCAGGATGCCGCGCTGGATCTCCACCGGGCGGGCGGGACCGAAGTTGTGCCACAGGCCGAGGGAGATCCCGGGAAGGCTCAGGCCGCTGCGCCCGGCGCGTCGGTAGTCCATGGTCGTGTATCGATCTGGATCGGGGATGTACAAGGCCGCTCCAAAGGGCTGGTTTTCTCGGGTCGCTTGATTGATCGTCGCCTCGCGGCGGACCTCGATGAGTGGTCCGGCCGGGGCTGTCCGGCAGTGACTCCGGCTGAGAAGAGCTCCAGGGCCAGGATTCCGTGGACCGTTGTGGGATGTTCCATGCCGGTGCGGCGACGTCGAACAGGCCGGCGTGCCCTCGGTCTGATCGCCGGTGCTACGGCGCGCCGAGGGCGCCGCTCGGGTACAGCCGCCCACGTGCCGCGACGCCGGGCGGCGAAGGCCGCGGGTCGGTCGCCGTGCCGACCGCCCCGGTCCTCGTCACTTCAACAGCAGGGCCCGGGGTTGGGCCGAGAGGGCGCTGTCGAGGACCAGGGAGGCTGCTCCCACCGCTGCCACGTTCACTCCCAGGACGGTGGAGGCGACAGTCGTCGGGTGGGGCGCCTTGATGAAGGGTGAGCTGGCGACCATCGGCTCGATGACGGGCAGCAGCCGGTGGGCGAGAACGTGCCAGGTCGGCCCGCCGAAGACGATGGTGTCGACGTCGAGCAGGGTCGCTGCCGCGCAGACCCCGCGACCGATGCGGATGGCCAGACGCTCGAGGATGCCGCCCGCCTGGGCGTCGTCTTCCGCCAGTTCGGCCAGCCGCTCCAGGCCGCGCTGGGCGTCCGCGGGATTGGTGACCGTGTACTCCGCGCCGAGCACGCCCAGGGCGACCGCCTCCTCGACCAGGGCGCGGGTCGAACAGCCCGCCCCCAGGCCGCCGACCTCTCCGGCGTTGCCCGACACGCCGCGCAGCACGGTGTCGTCCACGACCAGGCCCATGCCGGACCCCGTCCCGAAGTAGAAGAAGAGCAGGTTGCCGCTGTCACCGGCCGAGCCGGCCCAGTGCTCGGCGACGACCGCCGCGGTGACGTCCTTGTCCAGGACGGCGGGGAACCCGGTGGCCTCGCTGAGCCGGTCCCGCAGCGGATAGCGGCCCCAGCCCTGCATCTCGGGCGGGTCGATCACCCATCCGGCGGCGGCGTCGATGGGTCCGGGCGCGGCGATTCCGAGGCCCAGGATGCGTTCGCGGTCGGCTCCGGACTCGGCGACGATCGTGGCGACCGAGGCGGCCATGTCCGCGGCGATCCGGTCGGTGTCCCCGTCGGCGGGCGTGGCCCGGCTGCGCTCGGCCAGCACGGTCCCCAGCAGGTCGACCAGCACGCACGTGATGAGAGCGGGGTCGAGGTGCACCCCCAGGGCGTAGCGCGAGGCCGGCACGATCTCCAGCAACGTGCGGGGCTTGCCGCTGCCCACGTTCTGCTTGCCCGACTCCCGCACCACGCCCTGGTCGAGCAGCCGCCGGGTGATGTTGGAGACGGTCTGTGCGGACAGTCCGGTGGCCGTGGCGAGTTCGACGCGGCTCAGGCCGGTCCCGTGCCGGCGGATGGCATCCAGGATCACGGACTCGTTGAAGTCGCCCATCCGCGGCAGATTGGTGCCGCGCCGCGTGGTGGACGTCGTCCCCCTGCGCTCCGTCGTGCTCGTCAACGTGGGTCTCCCAGCCCCGGGCGGCGGCATCCGGGTTCCGTCGCTCCGATGTGTCCAGTCAGTGAAATGCTATTGCACAGGTGTTCTATCCCTGCGGAGCCGACCGGACGGGGTTCGCCCGTCCGGCGGCGCCGGGGTCCCGGGTCAGGCCTGCCCGGTGGGCGTACCGGTGGCCGGGCGCAGGCGCAGGGTGCGGATCTGGAAGGCACGCAGGCGCAGGTCGATCCCGCCCGGCAACGCCGCCCCGTCCGGGCCGGTGCCCGCGGGCGTCGCCACCAGTTCCTGCTCCGGCCGTTCGAGCAGGTCGCAGTCGTGGGCGGCGGCGAGGGCGAAGCCCGTCGACAGCCGCGCGGCCGCCGCTCCCCCGCCCGCCTCGTAGAGGCGCACGACGACGTCGCCGCTGCGGTCGTCGGCGAGCTTGACCGACTCCACCACCACGTCGGTGGTGTCCAGCGCGACCAGCGGCACGGCGCGGGCGGGGGCGGGGCGCAGCGGAAGGTTGAGGGCGTAACCCGCCGCGACGGCCTCCTCGATGCCCGCGCCCGCCAGCAGCGCGTAGCTGAACCGGTGCCGCCCGCGATCGGCCTGCGGATCGGGGCTGTGCGGGGCCCGCAGCAGGGACAGGCGCACGGTCGTCGTGGTGCCCCCGTCGGCCCGGGTGTCCCGGCGGACGTCGTGGCCGTAGGTCGAGTCGGTGAGCAGCGCCGCTCCCCAGCGGCGCTCGCCGACGTGGATCCAGCGGTGCGCCCAGAGCTCGAACCGGGCGGCGTCCCAACTGGTGTTCTCGTGGGTCGGGCGCTGCACGTGCCCGAACTGGATCTCGGCGCTCTCGTGCTCGGCGTGGACGTCGAGGGGCCAGGCCGCCTTGAGCACCATGTCGCGCTCCTGCCAGTCGATGTCGTTGCGGACCGTCACCTGGCGGCTCTCGGCGGCCAGTTCGATGTCCTGGACGAAGCGGGAGGCGCCGTGGACGTGCACCACGCGGACGCGGGCGAGCAGCGGACCGGCGTCCAGCAGGGTGACGGACTCGGCCAGGTCCAGGTCGCGCACGGTGTCTCGGTAGTAGGAGTCGAGGTTCCAGGCGGACCACAGGGTGGGGTCGTCCGGGTGGAGTTGGAGCAGGTTGCCGGCCGCGCCGGGGGCGATGGCCTCGCGCCCGTGGACCCGGTCGTGGACCGAGGTGATCAGACCGCGCCGGTCCACGGTGACGGCGAGCAGGCCGTTGTCCAGGACGTAACCGCCGTCGCGCTCGGCGGCGGTGACGCCGGCGGCCGGAGCCGTGGCGGCGCCCGAACCGAGGGCGGGAGCCTCGGCGAGGACGGCGGTGCGGCCGTCGGCGAGGGCCTGCCCGGCGGGGAACGGCTGCTCGCCGGGCAGGACGGTGACCTCGCGGCGCGGGTGGGGGCCCGCATTGAGGAACGCGGGCGCGCCGGGCAGGTGGCCTGCGGCCTCGGCGACGATCTCCTCCAGCTCGGCGTGGATCTCGCCGTATTCGCGCTCGGCCTGGCGGTGCACCCAGGCGATGGAGGAGCCGGGGAGGATGTCGTGGAACTGGTTCAGCAGCACCCGCCGCCACAGCGCCTCCAGACGCTGGTAGGGGTAGGGCGCGCCCGCGTGGACCGCCGCGGTGGCGGCCCAGAGTTCGGCCTCCCGCAACAGGCCTTCGCTGCGCCGGTTGCCGCGCTTGGTGCGGGCCTGGCTGGTGTAGGTGCCGCGATGGTTCTCCAGGTACAACTCGCCTCGCCAGACCGGAAGTTCCTCGCGCTCGGCGGCGGCCGCAGCGAAGAAGGCGTCCGGCGACTCGACCACCACGCGGGGTGAGCCCTCGAGGTCGCGAAGGCGGCGCGCCTTCTCCAGCATCGACCTGGACGGGCCGCCGCCGCCGTCGCCGTAGCCGAACGGCGCCAGCGACCGGGAGGCCACTCCCTTGTCCGCGAAGTTGCTCTCGGCATGGGCGAGTTCGGCGGCCGTCAGGGAGGCGTTGTAGCTGTCGACGGGCGGGAAGTGGGTGAAGATCCGCGAGCCGTCGATGCCCTCCCAGGCGAAGGTGTGGTGCGGGAGCCTGTTGGTCTCGTTCCAGGACAGCTTCTGGGTCAGGAACCAGCGGGCGCCGGCCAGCTTGGCGAGCTGGGGGTAGGCGGCGGTGTAGCCGAAGGAGTCCGGCAGCCAGACACCGGGCTGCTCGACACCGAACTCGTCGGCGAAGAAGCGCCGGCCCTGGACCAGTTGGCGGGCCAGCGCCTCACCGCCGGGCAGGTTGCCGTCCGCCTCGACCCACATGCCGCCGACCGGGGCCCAACTACCCTCGGCCGCAGCCTTCTTGATCCGGGCGAAGACCTCCGGGTGCTGCTCCTTCATCCACGCGTACTGCTGCGCCGAGGAGCAGGCGAAGACCAGTTCGGGGTACTCCTGGGCGAGGGTGGTCATGTTCGTGAAGGTGCGGGCGCACTTGCGCACCGTCTCGCGGACCGGCCAGAGCCAGGCGGAGTCGATGTGGGCGTGGCCGACGGCGCTGATCGTGTGCGCGGAGGCGTGGGCGGGCCGGGCGAGCACCTCGGCCAACCGGGCCCGGGCCCGCCCCGCGGTGCCGGCCACGTCGGTCGGGTCGACGGCGTCGGCGGCGCCGCGCAGCGCGTACAGGATCTCGTGACGCCGCGAGGAACCGAGCGGCAGTTCGCGCATCAGCTCGTCGAGCACCTCGATGTCGTGGACGAGGTGCCAGACGTCCTCCTCGCGCACGGCGATCTCGGCCTGGCGCAGCTGGTAGAGGTGCTCGGTCCCGGCGGTCTCCAGGGCTCCGTACTCGGTGCCGCGGCCGGCGCTGGCGACGATGGGCGGGTTCGCGGCCAGCTCGACCAGCAGGTCGACGCGCTCCCCCGCGGTCGCGGACCCGGTGAGCAGCACGCTGCGGTTGTAGGGGTGCAGGCCCTGCAGCGGGGAGCCGTGGGCGTCGTGGACCAGGCCCTCGGCCTGGCCGCCGGGGCCCTTGGTGAGGTCGAAGCCGAGGTCGAAGACCGCCTCGACGCGGCGGCCGGCCCACTCCTCGGGGATCTGCGCGCTCGCCCGCAGCCAGGTCGTCGACCAGGGGCCGCCCCAGGTGGCACCGAGCGCGAAGGGGCGGTAGTCGGCACCCAGCGCCTCGGCCACCGGGACGGGCTCGCCGGCAACCGTCCAGGCGCTCAGCGCGAGCGGGCGGGCGGCGCCGTACAGGGCGGGGCGGACCACCCGGTCCAGCAGCTTGCGGATCCGGTCCTCGATGATCCGGCGGTCGTCATGCACCGTGCTGGTCCTTCCAGGGGTCGTGCGCGGGATCGGGTGCGGGCAGGCGGAGGATGTCCCGGGCGCCGCCGGGCCAGCTGACCTCGGCGAGCAGGGTGGTGCCCTCGGTCCGGGTGGCCACCTGCGGCAGTGCGGTGGGGGCACCGCCGCCGAGGTGGACCAGGGCGACGTGGAGGGTGCCGTGCGCGACCGGGCCTTCGGTCTCCAGCACGGGAGTGGCGGAGGCGGGCCCCATGGCGTTGCTCTCGCTGCCCGGCACGACGAGGGCGTGCGGGAGCCGGTGCGCGCCGACGACCAGCGAGACGAGTCCGTCCACGCCCGTGACCGCGGCGCTCGCGCCGGAACCCGGGGCCGCGGCCGACTCGGCGTCAGGGTCGACGGCCAGGGCCCAGCCACCGATCCGGAGCACGTGGCCGGCTCCGGCGTCGCCGTCCACCCGGACGGCGCGGACCTCGACCGATCCGCGCAGCGCGGAGCCGGTGGTGATCCACGGGCCGATCCGGTACGCCGTGTCGGGGCCGCCGAAGGGGTCCCAGGTGGCGTTCTCGGGCCAGTGGGCGCGGGAGCGGGAGACGGCGGTGGCTCCGTCGACCGAGATCCGGGTGGTCGGCCGCCGGTGGGAGGCGCGGCCGTGAGCGTCGAGGAGCACGACGGCGTTGTCGAGCGGGTCGGCGTCCGCGCAGGCCCGCGGGTGGGCCGTGGGATCACCCGGCGTCTCCGGCGCGGTGTGGGTGGAGTAGGCGAACCGCGCGTAGCAGGGGTCGTCGGCGTGCGGGCGGGCCGGGTCGGCGTGGTCACCGCCGTGGTTGACCACGCGGACCACGCCGTCCGCCGCGGTGCCGGAAACCAACCAGCCGGGCGCCACCAGGGTGCGGGTGTAGTCCCCCTCCTCGACCGGCAGTCGGGTGGCCTCCTCGGTCCACACCGGGTGCTCCGCCGGCAGGGCAAGGCCGATGAACCCCTTGCTCGCCCAGTAGGGCGACGCGGGACCGGAGTAGACCTGCAGCACACCGCGGTAGGGGCGGTGCCAACCGAGGGTGAGCAACCCCTGCTCGTCGGTGGCTCCGTGCCGGGTGAAGTGATCCAGCATGCGGCTTGCGACGGCCCGGGTCTGACCCGGCGCCAGGGGTGTGGCGTCGAAGAGCGCTCCGGTCCACACGGGCGCGACGGCGGCGTGCCGGTAGGTGAGCGAGCGGCCCTGGACGACCGGCGAGCCGTTGGCACCGACCAGGTGGCGCTGGTCGTCCAGGAAGCGGTGCAGCCGGGCGCGGTAGCGGTCGAGCAGGCCCGCCGGGGTCGCGTCGCCGAGGATCCGGCAGAACCACAGCGGGTACAGGTGCATGGCCCAGCCGTTGTAGTGGTCGAAGTTGCGGCGTTCGGCGCCGGTCAGCCCGTCGGAGTACCAGCCCCGGCCCGCGTACCAGCCGTCGGTGAGCGCGATCACCCGGTCCAGGTCCTGCTGGCTCCAGGCCCCTCCGCTGGTGCGGGCGAACGCCTCGGTGACGCCCTGGAACCAGATCCAGTTGTTGCCGGGCATCGGGTCGCCGACCATCGGCGCGAGCCAGTCGAGGACCTGCTGCCGGACCCGCTCCTCGAGGCGGTCCCAGATCCACGGCCGGGTCTCGTGCAGTGCGAGTGCGACGGAGGCGGCCTCGACCTTGGCCTGGTTGCACTCGGCGAAGGTGGGCCAGCGTTCGGGGTGCCTCGGATCGGTCCCGGCGGCCAGACCGGCCGCGTACCAGCCGGCCAGGTCCAGCGGGTCGGCTCCGCCGGACCCCGCCAGCCGGAACGCGGCCAGCAGGAAGGTGCGGGCGAAGCCTTCGAGTCCGTCGCTGTGCGCGCCGTTGAAGCTCGCGGTGCCGGGCAGGCCGATCAGGGCGTGCCCGGCGGTCGCGTACGGCCGCACTGCGAGCAGCATCCGGTCCGCCGTCCGCTCCCAGTGGGCGCGGTCCTCGGCGGGGGTGCGGTTCGTGATGGGGGTGCGGTTCATGGCCGGTGGCTCCCCGTCAGACCCGCGGGAATCGCAGCGTCACCAGCTGAAAGGGCCTCAGCTGGAGGTGGACCGTGCTCTCCTCGGTCGCCACCGGGTCGGCGTCCGCCAGGGGGCGCTCCAGCAGGTCGGTCGGGACGGCGCGGTCGACGGCGAAGGCGCCCGCCACGGACACGGCGGCGAAGGCCCGGCCGCCGTGGGCCTCGTAGAGGCGGACCACCAGGTCGCCGCTGCGGTCGTCGGCCAGTTTGACCGCGCTCACCACCACGGCGTCCTGGTCCACGGTCACCAGGGGCGCCACCGGGCGGCCGGCCCCGGTGACTCGGCGCTCGGGGAGGTTGGCGCGGTAGCCCTCGCGGACCGCGTCACCGATCGCTCCCGGCACCAGCGCGTGCCGGAACCGGTGCACGCCCTGGTCGGTCTCCGGGTCGGGGTAGCGCGGCGCGCGCAGCAGTGAGGCCCGCACCGTGGTGGTCGTGCCCGCGTCGGCGGTCCGCACCGTACGGGTGACGTCGTGGCCGTAGGTGGCGTCGTTGACGATCGCGACGCCCCAGCCGGGCTCGTCGACGTGCACGAAGCGGTGGTTGCAGGCCTCGAACTTCGCCCACTCCCAACTGGTGTTCTGGTGGGTGGGCCGGAAGGCGTGTCCGAACTGGGTCTCCGAGGCGTACCGGTCCGCCTTCACGTCCAGTGGAAAGGCCAGCTTCAGGAACCGCTCCCGCTCGTGCCAGTCCACCTCGGTGTCGATGTCCAGGCGCGGCACGCCGTCGGGCACCGACAGCAGCTGGGTGACGGTCGACTCGCCGAAGACCCGCTCGATCCGGACGGCCGTTCCGTCGACGCCGAGGGAGGCGACGTCGACCAGGTCCCGACCGGTGTTGCGGTAGAAGGCGTCGACGTCCCAGGCGTCCCACTGGTTGGGGAAGTCGGGGTGCAGCTGCAGCAGGTTGGCCGCACTGCCGGGAGCGACCGCCTCGCGGCCGACCGTGTGGTCGTAGGCCGACACGACGAGGCCCCGGTCGTCGATCTCGACCCGCAGCAGGCCGTTGTCCAGCACGTAGCCGCCGCCCTCGCGCGGGACGGGCGGCACCGCGCCGACCGCCCCGGCCGCCGGCGCGGCACCGCCTGCGGGCACGCCGGCCCGGGTGTGCGGTGCCCCGTTGAACACCAGCTCGGCCGACCCCTCACCGGCCAGCGCCTGCTGCGCGGTCGTGATGAGGCCCTCCAGCTCCCCGGCCAACCGGGCATAGGTCTCGCGCGCCTCGCGGTGCACCCACGCGATCGAGGAGCCGGGCAGGATGTCGTGGAACTGGTGCAGCAGCACCGTCTTCCAGATCCGGTCCAACTCCTCGTACGGGTAGGGCGAGCCGGTCCGCACGGCCGCCGTCGCCGCCCACAGCTCGGCCTCCCGCAGCAGGGACTCGCTGCGCCGGTTGCCGCGCTTGGTCTGCGCCTGGCTGGTCAGGGTGGCCCGGTGCAGCTCCAGGTAGAGCTCGCCGACCCAGACCGACGGGTTCGGGTACTCGGCCTCGGCCTTGGCGAAGAACTCGGCCGGCGGCTCCCACTCCACCACGGCCGAGCCCTCCAGGCTGCGCAGCCGGGCCGCCTTGGCGACCATCTCGCGCGTCGTGCCGCCTCCCCCGTCGCCGTAGCCGGTCGGCGCGAGCGAGCGGGTGGCGACGCCCTTCTCCTTGAAGTTGCGCGCGGCGTGCCCGATCTGACGCCCCAGCATCTCGCAGTTGTACGAGTCGACGGGCGGGAAGTGGGTGAAGATCCGCGAGCCGTCGATGCCCTCCCACAGGAAGGTGTGGTGCGGGAAGCTGTTGGTCCGGCTCCAGGAGATCTTCTGGGTCAGCAGCCGGCGCGCCCCGGCCGCCTTGATGATCTGCGGCAGCCCGGCGGCGAAGCCGAAGGTGTCCGGCAGCCACGCCTCCTCGCTCTCGATGCCGAACTCCTCCAGGAAGAACCGCTTCCCGTGCACGAACTGACGCGCCATCGCCTCGGAGCCGGGCATGTTGGTGTCGGACTCCACCCACATCCCGCCAACGGGTACGAAACGGCCCTCCGCCACGGCCTTCCTGACCCGGGCCCAGACCTCCGGCCGGTGCTCCTTGAGCCAGGCGAACTGCTGGGCCTGGGACATGGCGAACACGAACTCGGGTTCCGCCTCCAGCAGCGCGGTCATGTTGGACGCGGTCCGGGCGACCTTGCGCACCGTCTCGCGCAGCGGCCACAGCCACGCGGAGTCGATGTGCGCGTGGCCGATCGCGCTGATCCGGTGCGCGGCGGGGACGGCGGGCGCCGCCAGCACGCCGGCCAGTTCGTCCCGCGCCGCCCGGGCGGTGCCGTTGACGTCCTGCAGGTCGACGGCGTCCAGCGCCCGACCGACGGCGCGCAGGATCTCCCAGCGACGCGCCCCGTCCACCGGCAGCTCGGCCATCAGCTCGCCGAGCACCTCCAGGTCCATGACGAGGTTCCACACCGTCTCGTCGAAGACGGCCAGCCGCATCGCGCCGAGCACGTACTGCGGGGCCTCTCCCGCGGTGTCGCGCTCGCCCAACCGGGTGGGCTGGAAGGGTGCTCCGTCCGCGGTGAGGTCGGGGTTGGAGGCGGCCTCGATGTGCCAGTGCACCTGCTCCCCGCCGGCCACCGGGGAGCCCACCCGCACGTAGGAGTTGCGCGGGTGGAGTCCCTTCACGGGCGTACCGTCGGGCCGGTAGACCAAGCCCTCGCACTGGAAGCCCGGGGTGCGCGGGGAGAAGCCCAGGTCGAGCACGGCCTCGACGGTGCGGCCGGCCCACTCGGCGGGGACGGTGCCGGTGACCTTGAACCAACTGGTTCCCCAGGGCGAGCCCCACGGGGTTCCCTCGGCGATCGGGCCGGTCGGTGCCGTCAGCCCCTCGGCCACGGGCACCGGTTCGCCCTGGGTGGACCAGATCTCGACGTCCAGGGGAGCCGTCATCGGGTGGACCGCGGGACGGATGCGTTCCCGCAGGACGCGGTCCAGTCGGGCTTCGACCAATGTCCGGTCGTCGTGCATGGGTGGGGTCTCCTGTTGCTGCGAGCGTGTGCGGGTAGGTCGAGCCGTACAGGTGGGACAGGGCGCACGGGGTGGCACCGAGCACGAGGCCGGGGTCGCGGGTGCGGGACGAACCGGGGGTGATCGCTTGCTTGGTGAACCTACGAATCGACGCCGAGGTTTGTCAAGACGTTGGATGAACTACGGAGCCGAGAGCCCCCGACCGGATGTGCGCCACCGTGCGGCCAGGCCCGCACAGTCGCCGAAAGGGATCTCGGACCAGGGTGGTTGGCGAACCCAGTACCTCGGGCAGGGCGCGTGGCCAGTCACGTCACGGAGACTGCCGCATCGATTGACTAACCCCAGTTGATGGATTTACTGTCCGGGGGCGCGCTGCTGCTTCGCCCGTTCGAGACGCGCGTCTGCCGGTACAGCGGGCGCTGCTGCGCCGGCTCACCGATGGATCCGCCGGGACGGCGACGCCGTCGTCCAGCGGCTTCTCCCCACTCACTGCGACGCGGACGTGTTGCACGCCCCTCCCCCACCGGCCCGGCCTCGTCTCGGCCGGCTGCCCGCCGTGCCCCCGGACGCGCCGTCGATGACAGAACTGACCATGCCCGCAGAGAGGATCAACACATGCCACGCAGGGTGATCGGCATCGTGATGAACGGTGTCACCGGCCGGATGGGCTACCGCCAGCACCTGGTCCGCTCGATCCTGGCCGTCCGTGCGCAGGGCGGTCTCGCCCTGGGCGACGGGGAGGTGCTGTGGCCCGAGCCGATCCTGGTCGGCCGCAGTGCCCACAAGGTGAAGGAGCTCGCCGAGCGGCACGAACTGGCGCACTGGACCACCTCGTTGGAGGAGGCGCTGGCGCATCCGCTGGCCGAGGTCTACTTCGACGCGCAGGTCACCCGGGCCCGCGAGGGCGCCATTCGGCAGGCGATCGCGGCCGGCAAGCACGTCTACACCGAGAAGCCGACCGCGGAGTCCCTGGAGGCGGCCCTGGAGTTGGCCCGGCTGGC
>NZ_JBHYKG010000148.1:0-20698 GCF_042741245.1 Kitasatospora sp. NPDC058965 | reverse complement strand
CGTCCCCGGCGGCCCGTCCGCCGCGGCGCCCGGCCACGCCCGGGGGGGGCGGGGCCGCTGCGCGTGGGCTCAGTGGTGCCGGGGCTTTCCGGTCGCGCCGCCGACCGTGCCGCCGATCAGGCCGGGCGGGAAGGTGAAGCCGCCCGGGGGCGGGTTCGGGATGCCCGGCCCGCCGGTGGCCCCGCCCGCGGTGGTGGTCTGCCCGCCGGTGTCGTTGCCGTTGCCCGGGTCGCCGGGGTTCGGCGACGGTGACGGCTGGCTCGGCGCGGTCGGCAGGTCGACCAGGACGAAGTTGTTGACCGGGGTGCCCGCGACCGCCGCGCTCATCGCCATCTGCCACTCGGGGCCGGGACCGGTGGCGCCGTAGACGCCGTTGTCCCCGTAGAAGGAGCGACCGCCGATCTTGATGTTGCGGTCCATCGGCACGTTGCCCTCGGGGCCGCCGAGCCAGACCACGCCGACCAGGTCGGGGGTGTAGCCGTCGAACCAGGCGGCCTGGCGCTTGTCCGCGGTACCGGTCTTGCCCGCGATCGGACGGCCGTCGTCCAGGCCCAGGGCGGCACCGGTGCCGCCCTTCTCGGTCACGCCCTTGAGCAGGGTGTTGATGGTGTCGGCGGTGTTCTGCTGGATCACCTGCTCGCAGTTGGCCTTCGGGACCGGCAGCTGCTTGCCGTCGATGCTGGTGACCGCCTTGATCGCGACCGGGTCGCAGTGGATGCCGCGGGAGGCGAAGGTGGCGTACACCCCCGCCATGTTGAGCGGGCTCATCTCCTCGGTGCCCAGGCCGATGGCCGGGACCTCGTCCAGCGGCTTGCCGCTGGCCTTGGCCTTGATGCCGAGCCTGTTCGCCATCTGCTTGACGGCGCACAGGCCGATGTCCTGCTCCATCTGGATGAAGTAGGTGTTGATCGAGCGGGCCATCGCCTCCGGCATCTGGAACGGGCCCTTCTCGTCCGGGCTGTCGTTCTGGACCACCGAGCCGTCGGCGCGGTACGGGCCGTTGCAGGTGCTCATCGACGGGTAGGGCATCTGGGCCGGGGCCGGGTAGCTCTGGTCCATCGTCTTGCCGCCCTCGATCGCGGCGGCCGCCACGATCGCCTTGAAGGTCGAGCCGGGCTGGAAGCCGTTGCCGCCGCCCATCGCCGCGTCCACGTTCAGGTTGACCACGGTCTGGTGCTTGCCGTTGTCCAGGCCGTAGGGCCGGGTCTGGGCCATCGCCAGGATCTCGCCGGTGCCCGGCTTCAGCATGGTCATCGCGGCCGAGACGGTGTCGGTCACGTAGACCTTGGTGGTGACCGCCTTGTAGGCGTCGGCCTGCTTGGCCGGGTCCAGGGTGGTGTAGATCTTCAGCCCGCCCTGGGTCCAGAGCTTGGACCGGTCGGCCGCCGAGGCGCCGAAGGCCGGGTCGGAGAGCACCACCTTGCGCACGTAGTCGCAGAAGAAGCCCTCACCGTTGTTGGCGGTGATGCAGCCGTTCTGCGGCTCGTGGTAGTGGCTCATGTCGAGCGGGGCGGCCTTGGCGTCCTTCGCCTGCTGGGCCGTGATGTGGTGGTACTCCAGCATCTTGTCGATCACGGTGTCGCGGCGGGCCTGGGCGGCCTTGGGGTGCAGCAGCGGGTCGTAGGCGCTGGGGTTCTGCACCAGGCCGGCCAGCGTCGCGGCCTCGGCGATGGTGAGGTCCTTGTCGCTCTTGCCGAAGTAGCGCTGGGCGGCGGCCTCGACGCCGTAGGCCTGGTGGCCGAAGAACGTGATGTTCAGGTAGTTGGTGAGGATCTGGTCCTTCGACAGCTCCTCCTCCAGCTTGATCGCGTACTTCAGCTCCTTGATCTTGCGACCGAGGCTCTTCTTGGTCGCCTCGGCGAAGGCGGCCTGGTCGTCGCCGGCCTCCTCGACGAAGACGTTCTTCACGTACTGCTGGGTCAGCGTCGAGGCGCCCTGGGAGGCCGCGTCGCTGGAGGCGTTCTTGCCGATGGCGCGCAGCACGCCCTTCGGGTCGATCGCGCCGTGCTGGTAGAACCGGTTGTCCTCGATGTCCACCTGGGCCTGCCGGGTCAGCGGGGACATCTGATCCTGGGTCAGTATCGTCCGGTCGCGGGCGTAGACCTTGGCGATCTGGCTGCCCGAGGCGTCGTAGATGTACGAGGCCTGGGAGAGGGTCGGCGTCTTGAAGTCGTCGGGGATGCTGTCGAAGCTCTCGACGCTGTCCTTGGCGCCCAGCCCGACCGCGCCGACGGCGGGCAGGGCCAGGCCGGCCAGCAGCACGCCGGAGAGGATGCTGACGCCCAGGAACGTCATCCCGTGGCCGGCGAACTCCAGGGGGGAAGTCCGCCGGCGGGAGCGCTGGGCTGCGGAGGAGCGCTTCGAAGCCATGGGGAGGACTCTACGTTGCGGATTCCGGCCCGCAGGGGCAGGTGTTCGCCTACGCTTGTCACAAGCTTGCGACAGCTTCGCTCCGTGTGCGGCAAACACTCCTGTGAGTGTTAAGAGTTGTCCGATTTGACGCCCTATGAGGCGGTAAGCACCGCCCCCCGTCCCGGCTGCCGGGGTGGTGCGCCGGTGCATGTTGTGGCGCTGCGTAACAGAGAGTCTGCCCAAGACCCGCGCAAGGCCCACGACCTGCGATCACTCCAACGAGTGATCTGTCCGGCACCCATAGTCCGATCGGGTCATTCGAGATTGGACCCCAAGGGGCTGTTGCGCCCAGCCAATCTTCCGTAACGTCCTCAACTGGCAGCGGTGAATATGCCGTTGCCGCCGTGGTGGGGGAGCCTCGATGAGGGAGAGGACGGCGCCGGCATGGGCTGGGTAGACGACTGGAGCGCGCAGGCTGCCTGCCGCACGAGTGATCCGGACGAGCTCTTCGTCCAGGGGGCGGCGCAGAACCGGGCCAAGGCGGTGTGCAGCGGGTGTCCCGTGCGCACCGAGTGCCTGGCGGACGCGCTGGACAACCGGGTGGAGTTCGGGGTCTGGGGTGGGATGACCGAGCGGGAGCGCCGGGCGCTGCTGCGCCGCCGGCCGACCGTGATCTCCTGGCGGCGACTGCTGGAGACCGCTCGGACGGAGTACGAGGAGTCCCTGGCCACCGGGGTCATCCTGGTGGACTACGCGCAGGCGGGCTGAGTCGGCGAACCCCCACGCGCCGGCCCGCGCCACGCCTCAGTCCTCCTCGGCCCGGTCCTGCTCCGGGGCGTGCTCACCGGCCAACTGGCGGCCGATCATGCGCAGCCCGTCCAGGTCGTGCACGTCACCGGCCAGCGCGGGCACTTCGATGATGGGCACGTCCGGGTAGACCGAGACGAACCGGTCCCGGGTGCGCCGTTCGCGGCCCATCACCTCGACCCGTTCGGCGTGCAGCCGCAGCAGCCCGGCGGCCAGGGCGTCCGCCGCGGCCTGCCGCGGTTCGTGGTCCGCGCCGTTCTCCTCCAGCAGCTGGGCCGCGGCCCGGGCCCGCTCGGCGGTGAGCTGCGGCGCCCCGGTGCCGTGCACCCGGTTGAGCACCAGGCCGGCCAGCGGCATCTGGTCCGCGGCCAGCCGGTCGACGAAGTAGGCCGCCTCGCGCAGCGCGTCCCGCTCCGGTGCCGCGACCACCAGGAAGGCCGTGCCCTCGGCCTTGAGCAGCTGGTAGGTGCCCTCGGCCCGCTCCCGGAAGCCGCCGAACATCGAGTCCATGGCGGCCACGAAGGTCTGCAGGTCGGTCAGCAGCTGGGCGCCGAAGATCTTCCCCAGGGTGCCGGTGAGCAGCCCCATCCCGACGTTGAGGAACTTCATCGCGCTGCGCCCGCCGACCTTGGCCGGGGTCATCAGCACCCGGATGATCTTCCCGTCCAGGAAGGAGCCCAGCCGGCTGGGTGCGTCGAGGAAGTCCAGTGCGGAGCGCGAGGGCGGGGTGTCCACCACGATCAGGTCCCAGCTGCCGGTGGCCCGCAGCTGGCCCAGCTTCTCCATCGCCATGTACTCCTGGGTGCCGGCGAACCCGGCCGAGAGCGACTGGTAGAAGGGGTTCTCCAGGATCGCCCGGGCCCGCTCCGGCTCGGCGTGCGCCAGCACCACCTCGTCGAAGGTCCGCTTCATGTCCAGCATCATGGCGTGCAGCTCGCCCGGACCGTCGGCCGTGGCGGCGCCCTTGACCGGGCGCGGGGTGTTGTCCAGCTCGGTCAGGCCCATCGACTGGGCCAGCCGGCGGGCCGGGTCGATGGTCAGCACCACGGTGCGCCGGCCGCGCTCCGCCGCGCGCAGGCCGATCGCCGCAGCGGTGGTGGTCTTGCCGACCCCGCCGGAGCCGCAGCAGACCACGATCCGGGTGGCCGGGTCGTCGATCAGCCGGTCCACGTCCAGCGCCGCGGGCCCGCCCGCCGGCTGCTCGGCCCTGCCCGTCATGCCGCCCCCTGCCGCTTCAGCTCGGCGGCCAGCCGGTACAGGCCGCCCAGGTCCACACCCCCGCTGAGCAGCGGGAGCTCGTAGCTCGGCAGGTCGAGCGCGGCCAGGTCGGCGCGCTGGTCCTGCTCCAGCGCGACCCGCTCGGCGTGCTCCCTGGCCTGGTCCAGCAGCGGGTCGAGCAGCGGTTCCACCGCGGCGCGCCGGGTGGCGGCGGTGCGCGAGCGACCGCCGAGGCCGGCCTCCAGCAGTGCCCGGGCCACCTCCTCGCGGTGGTCGCCGTGCACCGCGGCCATCGCGGCGGCGTCCAGCACCGGCGGGCGCACCATGTTCACCAGCACCCCGCCGACCGGCAGGCCCGCCGCGCGCAGCTCGGCGAAGCCGTCCACCGTCTCCTGCACCGGCATCTCCTCCAACAGGGTGACCAGGTGCACCGCGGTCTCCGGCGACTTGAGCACGCCCATCACGGCCTGGGCCTGACTGTGTATCGGACCGAACCTGGCCAGCCCGGCCACCTCGGCGTTGACGTTCAGGAACCTGGTCAGCCGACCGGTGGGCGGCGCGTCCATCACCACCGCGTCGTACACCCGGCGGCCGTTCGAGCCCTTGCGCCGGGCCGCCTCGCAGGCCTTGCCGGTCAGCAGCACGTCGCGCACCCCGGGGGCGACGGTGGTGGCGAAGTCGACGAAGCCGACCTTCTGCAGCGCCTTCCCGGCCCGGCCGAGCTTGTAGAACATGTCGAGGTACTCGAGCAGCGCCTGCTCGGTGTCGATGGCCAGTGCGAAGAGCTCGCCGGTGCCCCCGCCCGCCGCCCCGACCTGGGCCGGCGAGACGGTGGCCACCTTGCGCTCCTCGTACGGCAGCGCGGAGATGCCGAACAGCTCGGCGATCCCCTGCCGGCCCTCCACCTCGATCAGCAGGGTCCGGCGGCCCTCGGCGGCCAGGGCCAGCGCCAGGGCGGCCGCCAGCGTGGTCTTGCCGGTGCCGCCCTTGCCGCTCACCACGTGCAGCCGCACGCCCTCCCAGTCCACGCTCCGCCTCCGTCCGCTCGCCGGTGCCCTTTTGCGAGCGTAACCAGCACCCGCGCCGGATGCCGGGAGCATCCGGCGACCGACCCGATCAGCGGCCCGCTTTGTGGCCCACCTCACATCCGCCGACCGGGCGCGCCGACCGTCTAGAGTCACCCCCATGACCAAGTGGGAATACGTAACCGTGCCGCTGCTCGTGCACGCGACCAAGCAGATCCTGGACACCTGGGGCGAGGACGGCTGGGAGCTGGTCCAGGTGGTGCCCGGGCCGAACAACCCCGAGCAGCTGGTGGCCTACCTGAAGCGGGAGAAGAGCTGATGGGCACGGTCGAGACCAGGCTCGCCGAGCTGGGCCTGACGCTGCCCGAGGTGGCCGCGCCGGTGGCCGCGTACGTCCCCGCGGTGCGCAACGGCGACCAGGTGCTGACCTCGGGTCAGCTGCCGATGGTCAAGGGCAAGCTGGAGCACACCGGCAAGGTCGGCGCCGAGGTGACCGCCGAGGAGGCCAAGGCGCTGGCGCAGATCTGCGCGCTCAACGCGCTGGCCGCCGTGAAGTCGGTGATCGGCGACCTGGACCTGGTCGAGCAGGTGGTCAAGGTGGTCGGCTTCGTCGCCTCGGCGCCCGACTTCACCGGCCAGCCCGCCGTGGTCAACGGTGCCAGCGAGCTGCTGGGCCAGGTGCTGGGCGAGGCCGGCGTGCACGCCCGCAGCGCGGTGGGCGTCGCGGTGCTGCCGCTGGACGCCCCGGTCGAGGTGGAGATCCAGGTCCGGGTCCGCAGCACGAGCTGACCTGGCCCGCAGGGCCCGGTCGAAGGCCCTTCTCAGCAGCGTGTCCGGGTGCATAGCATCCGGACATGGCTGCGAATCCCCCCGGCCCGACCCAGGTCGAGCCGCCGAGCCCCACCGGGCTCCCGATGCCGCCCGGCTGGCCCGCCCGGATCCGGGCGCTGGCCGCCGGTCGGCTCACCCCGCCGGTGCCCAAGCCGTCGGCCACCGTCGTGCTGCTGCGCGACGGCGCCGACGGGCCCGAGGCCTACCTGCTGCGCCGACGCGGCTCGATGGCCTTCGCCGGCGGCATGTACGCCTATCCGGGTGGTGGCGTGGACCCGCGCGACGCCGAGCAGCCGCCCGCCTGGGCCGGACCGGGCCCCGAGGAGTGGGCCGACCGGCTGGGCGTGGACCCGGCGACGGCGCAGGCGGTGGTCTGCGCGGCGGTGCGCGAGACCTTCGAGGAGGCCGGCGTGCTGCTGGCCGGCCCGGACGCCGGATCCGTCGCGCCGCACCGGGACTGGAGCGCCGAGCGGGCCGCGCTGGAGGCGCACGAGCTCTCCTTCGCCGAGTTCTGCCGCGCGCACGGGCTGGTGCTGCGCAGCGACCTGCTGGGCGGCTGGGCCCGCTGGACGACGCCGGAGTTCGAGGAGCGCCGCTACGACACCTGGTTCTTCGTCGCCGCGCTGCCACCGGGCCAGCGGGCCGCGCGCGAGGTCGGCGAGGCCGACCGGGTGGCCTGGCTGACCCCCGCCGAGGCGGTCCGCGGCCACGCCGAGGGCCGGTACGGCATGCTGCCGCCGACCGTCTCGGTGCTGCGCGAGCTGCTGCCGCTGCGGGCCGCCGACCAGGCGCTCGCGGCCGCCGAGCGGCGCACCGTGACCCCCGTGCTCGGCCGGGCCGAGCTGACGGGTGATCGAATGACCATTCGGTGGCCGGGGTATGAGGAGCTGACCATCGACGGTCAGTACCCCGAGCAGGACCCCCACTGATCCCGAGCAGGACCCCCCAACCCCGAGGAAGGACCGGTACCGATGATCCACAACGACGTGGCTCGTGTGCGCACCCTGCCCGCCCGCTGCGTGGAGCCCCGCGCGCTGCAGCGGCGGCTGAGCTGTGAGGACGCCGGCCCGCCGGCCGAGCCCACCGCCCGTGCGCTGGTCCGCGACCTGGACGCCCGCACCCTGGCCCGCTCCTTCGAGGGCGGCCGGTGACCAGCCGACTGCCCGGTGACCCCGCCGACACCGTCGGCGGGGCCGCCACGGCGCGCGCGCTCTGCGTGCTCGCCCCCAACCCGTCCCCGATGACGCTGGACGGGACCAACACCTGGCTGCTCTGCGAGCCGGGCTCGGACCGGGCGGTGGTGGTCGACCCCGGTCCGCTGGACGAGGGCCACCTGCGCGCGGTGGTGGACGCGGCGGAGCGGCAGGGCCGCCGGGTCGCGCTGACCCTGCTCACCCACGGCCACCACGACCACGCGGCCGGCGCGGCCCGGTTCGCCGAGCTGACCGGCAGCAAGGTGCGCGCGCTGGACCCGGCGCACCGGCTCGGTGACGAGGGGCTGCACGGCGGTCAGGTGATCGAGGTCGGCGGGCTGGAGCTGCGGGTGGTGGGCACCCCGGGCCACACCGCGGACTCGCTCACCTTCCACCTGCCGGCCGACGGCGCGATCCTCACCGGGGACACCGTGCTGGGCCGCGGGACCACCATGGTCGCGCACCCGGACGGGGCGCTCGGCGACTACCTGGACTCGCTGCGCCGGCTGCGCGCACTGGCGGCCGAGCACGGGGTGCACACCGTGCTGCCCGGCCACGGGCCGGTGCTGGCCGACGCGCTGGGGACGGTGGAGTACTACCTGGCGCACCGGGCGGCCCGGCTGGCCCAGGTGGAGACCGCGGTGGAGGCCGGCTGCCGCACGGCCGAGGAGGTGGTGGCCCGGGTGTACGCGGACGTGGACCGGGCGCTGTGGCCCGCCGCCGAACTCTCGGTGCGGGCCCAGTTGCGCTACCTGGAGGACCACGGGCTCATCTGACGGCCCGCGGGTCCGGTGGCGGACCGGGCCCGACCCGGGGCGGGCGGGCCGGTCCGGCCGTCAGCCGCTCAGCGGGAGCGGCGGGAGAGGCGCTCGACGTCCATCAGGACCACGGCGCGGGCCTCCAGCTTGAGCCAGCCGCGCCCGGCGAAGTCGGCCAGCGCCTTGTTGACCGTCTCGCGGGAGGCGCCGACCAGCTGGGCCAGCTCCTCCTGGGTCAGGTCGTGCGCGACGTGGATGCCCTCGTCGGACTGCACGCCGAACCGGCGGGACAGGTCGAGCAGCGCCTTGGCCACCCGGCCCGGCACGTCGGAGAAGACCAGGTCGCTCATCACGTCGTTGGTCCGGCGCAGGCGGCGGGCGATCGCGCGCAGCAGCGCGATGGAGACCTCGGGACGGGCGTGCAGCCAGGGCTGCAGGTCACCGTGGCCCAGGCCCAGCAGCTTGACCTCGGTCAGCGCGGTGGCCGTGGCGGTGCGCGGGCCCGGGTCGAAGAGCGAGAGCTCGCCGATCATCTCGCTGGGGCCGAGCACCGCCAGCATGTTCTCGCGGCCGTCCGGCGAGGCCCGGTGCAGCTTCACCTTGCCCTCGGCGACCACGTAGAGCCGGTCGCCCGGGTCGCCCTCGTGGAAGAGCGACTCACCACGGGCGAGGGTCACCTCGGTCATGGAAGCGCGCAGCTCGCTGGCCTGTTCGTCGTCGAGCGCCGCGAAGAGCGCGGCGCGCCGCAGAACATCGTCCACGTGCTTCCTCCTTCTCGGCCGTCCACCGTGGTGGGGCGGGCGGCCCACGTCCTGAAACCATGCTGACTGAAACCGTGCTTTTCATCACCAAGCATGGCGCATGTCGCTCCGATCATATGAGGAGGGGGTGCGCGATGGAGGGCGGTACGCGGCCATCCGTACGCATTGGTAACCCTCGCGCTGACCCGGTCGGGCGACGGCGCGCCGGTGGCCGCCCTGCTCGGGGCCGCACCCGCGCCCGTACCCGTACCCGTGACCGCACCTCCACCTGCACCCGTACCCGCCCCGTGATCGGCGGCCCGCCCGGGCGTCAGCCGACGAACCGCATCGCCGGGTAGGCCGCCGACGGGCCGTCCAGCAGCCGGGAGTCGCCGCCGCGCAGCCACTGGTCGAAGTAGGCGGTCAGGTAGGCCCGTTCGGTGCGCAGGGCGACGGCCGGGTCCAGGCTGCCGAGGTCCCTGGTGCGGGTGGCCGGGTCCAGGCCCAGCTGCGGCACCAGGGCCTCGGCGTCGGTGAAGGAGGCGTGGTCGGCGCCCTGCAACTGCAGCTCGCGGCTCCAGCCCGGGGTGTCGGCGCGGAACTGCCGGAAGCCGGGAGCGGTGTCGCCGTCGGTCGGGCTGTCGGTGCCGACCAGCAGGAACGGGCGGTCCAGGCCGTGCTGGGCCACCGGCATCGGGCTGCCGTCGAAGTTGGTCAGGTTGCCGTCCAGGTCCACCCCGGCCTTGATCCGCGGGTCGGCGGCCATCGCGTCCGCGGCGGCGGTCCCGCCCAGCGAGTGGCCGTACATGCCCACCCGGTCCAGGTCCAGCGCGCCGGCCAGGTGGGCGGGCAGCGGGCGGCCGTCGGCGTCCGGGTTCCGGCCCCCGTTCAGCAGGGCGAGCTGGTCCAGCAGGAAGCGGGTGTCGGCGACCCGGACCTCCAGCGCCTTGGTGATGAAGGCGCCCGGCTCGGTCAGCGGCACGATGGTGGCCACCCGGCCGTCGGGGAACTGCACCTCGGGGGCCTCGTAGGTGCTGTCCAGGGTGACCACCACGTACCCCTGCGAGGCCAGTTGCTCCACCAGGGCGGTCCCCCAGGTGCGCGGCTCGCCGAGGCCCGGCGAGTAGACCAGGACCGGGTGCGGGCCGCCCTGGACGGCCACCGGCGCGTCCTGCCGGGCGTGCGTGGCGGTGCCGGCCCAGTCGGTGGTGCCGGGGGTGATCCCCAGGTCCAGGAAGGTGTCGGCGGTCACCGCGTCGAAGTGCGCGGCCGCGCCCGGCAGCATGTACGGCGCCTGCTCGCGGCACCCCCCGGCCTGCGCGGCCGGGTAGTAGACGGTGGCCATGAGCTCCCGGGCCCCCTGCTCGGGGCGCCACGGGTCGGTCCGCCCCCGGTCCACCAGGTGCAGCGGTGCCGCCCCCACCTGGTACCGCCCGGTCGGGACCGGCAGGCTCAGCCGCTGCCCGGCCGCCACCGGCCGCGCACCCCCCGCCGGCCGCGCACCCCCCGCCGGCTGTGCGGCCTGCGCGGGCAGGGCCGCCCCCAGCGTGCAGAGCGCGGCGGTGGCGGCCACGGCGGCGGCGGTGAGCGTGCGGCGGGCGAGCGTGGTCTGATGCGTCGTCATGCGAACGATCCTGCCGTCCGGTTGGCCCGGGCCGCCATCGGGGAACACCCGGATCCGGTGCTCGGGGAGAACCCCCAGGGGTCTGCGGGTGCGCCCGCGGCCGGGAATCGGACCCTGCGGCGGGCCGTTCGGCGTAGCCTTCGGGGCATGGCAGAGAGCAAGGTCGGTAGGACGGCGGCGAAGCCCGGGAAGCCGGAGTCGCAGCTGGCGATGGTGCGGCGGGCGCGGAAGATCAACCGGGAGCTGGCCCAGCTGTACCCGTACGCGCACCCCGAGCTGGACTTCGAGTCGCCGTTCCAGCTGCTGGTGGCCACCGTGCTGTCGGCGCAGACCACGGACCTGCGGGTGAACCAGACGACCCCGGCGCTGTTCGCCGCGTACCCCACGCCGGCGGCGCTGGCGGCCGCGGTGCCGGAGGAGCTGGAGGAGCTGATCCGGCCGACCGGGTTCTTCCGGAACAAGGCGAAGTCGCTGATCGGCCTGTCCATCGCGCTGCGCGACCAGTTCGGCGGCGAGGTGCCCGACCGCCTGGACCAGCTGGTCACCCTCCCCGGCGTGGGCCGCAAGACGGCGAACGTGGTGCTGGGCAACGCCTTCGGCGTCCCCGGCATCACCGTGGACACCCACTTCGGGCGGTTGGTGCGGCGGTTCGGGTGGACCACCGAGGAGGACCCGGTGGCGGTGGAGACCGCGGTGGGCGAGATCTTCCCGAAGTCCGAGTGGACGATGCTCTCGCACCGGGTGATCTTCCACGGCCGCCGCGTCTGCCACGCCCGCAAGCCGGCCTGCGGCGCCTGCGGCATCGCGCCGCTCTGCCCGTCGTACGGCACCGGGGAGACCGACCCGGAGCAGGCGCGCAAGCTGCTCAAGTACGAACTGGGCGGGCAGCCCGGTCAGCGGCTGCGGCCGCCGGCCGGATTCCCGGGCCGCGCGGCGGCACCGGCGACGGGCACGGGCGAGGGGGAGGCCGAGTGAAGAGCGGCGAGGTCCAGGCGTCGATCGAGCGGGACGGGCTGCCGGACTGGCTGCTGCCGGTGCGTCAGGCCGCCGAGACGGTCCGGCCGGAGCAGCTCAGCCGGTTCCTGCCGCCGGCCGAGGGCGGGCGGCACTCCGCCGTGCTGCTGCTCTTCGGTCACGGACCCGACGGGCCCGACCTGCTGCTGACCGAGCGTTCGGCGGCGCTGCGCTCGCACGCCGGCCAGGTCTCCTTCCCCGGCGGGACGCTGGACCCGCAGGACGGCGACCCGGCCGGGCCGGGCCCGGTCGCGGCGGCGCTGCGCGAGGCCGAGGAGGAGACCGGCCTGGATCCGAGCGGGGTCCAGGTCTTCGCCACGTTGCCCGCGCTCTACATCCCGGTCAGCGACTTCGTGGTCACCCCGGTGCTCGGCTGGTGGCGGCGGGAGACCCCGGTGGCGCCGGTGGACCCGGGGGAGACCGGTGCGGTGTTCCGGGTGCCGCTGGCGGTGCTGGCCGACCCGGCGTGCCGCGGCCGGTTCCGCCACCCGTCCGGTTTCGCCGGGCCCGCCTTCGAGGTGGACGGGCACGTGGTCTGGGGCTTCACCGCCGGGGTGATCGACCGGGTGCTGCACTTCAGCGGGCTGGAACGGCCCTGGGACAGCAGCCGGGTGATCGCGCTGGGCACCGCGGGGTAGACCAGGAGTACTCAGACAACCGGGACGAAACGGTTACCTGGGCCGCTGCCGGGCGGTACCCGGTCCATGGGAGGGTGGCAGGGTGAATGTGCTGGATCTGCTGCTGCTCGCCGCCGCGATCGGGTTCGCCGTGTCCGGGTACCGGCAGGGCTTCGTGGTCGGCATCCTCTCCGTGCTGGGTTTCCTCGGTGGCGGGCTGATCGCGGTGGAGCTGCTCCCGCTGCTGCTCAGCCACCTCAGCCCGGGCACCACCGCCTCGGTGGTGGCCGTCATCGTGGTGATCGTCTTCGCCGCGATCGGCCAGGCCGCCACCACCCAGCTGGGCTGGAAGCTGCGCGGACGGATCGGCGGCAGTCCCGCCAAGCTGCTCGACTCGTTCGGCGGCTCGGTGGTCAACGTGCTCTCCATGCTGCTGGTGGCCTGGCTGATCGGCTCCGCGCTGGCCGGCACCTCGATGCCCACCGTCTCCAAGCAGGTCCGCAGCTCCATGGTGCTCGGCGGGGTGCAGCAGGCGCTGCCGTCCGACGCGCCCAACTGGTTCTCCGACTTCAGCAAGGTGCTCTCGCAGAACGGGTTCCCGCAGGTCTTCAACCCCTTCGAGCACGAGCCGATCACCGACGTGCAGCCGCCCGACCCGGCGCTGGCCGGCAGCCCGGCGCTGGCCAAGGCCCGGCAGAGCCTGGTCAAGGTGGTCGGCACGGCGAGCTCCTGCGGCAAGACCCTGGAGGGCAGCGGCTTCGTCTTCGCGCCGCACCGGGTGATGACCAACGCCCACGTGGTCGGCGGGGTGGACGAGCCGACCGTGCAGATCGGCGGCACCGGCCAGCTCTACGACGCGACCGTGGTCCGCTACGACTGGCAGCGCGACATCGCCGTGCTGGAGGTGCCGAAGCTGACCGCGCCGCCGCTGGCCTTCGCCGGCGAGGCGCACACCAACGACAGCGCGATCGTGGCGGGCTTCCCCGAGAACGGCGGCTTCAACGTGCAGCCGGCGCGCATCCGCGGCCGGATCCAGGCCAACGGTCCGGACATCTACCACCGCGGCCAGGTGGTCCGGGACGTCTACTCGGTCCGCTCGCTGGTCCGTCAGGGCAACAGCGGCGGCCCGCTGCTGACCCCCAACGGCGAGGTGTACGGGGTGGTGTTCGCCAAGTCGCTGGACAGCGTGGACACCGGCTACGTGCTGACCGCCGCCGAGGTGAAGCCGGACGCCACCGAGGGCAGCACCGACAGCAGCCAGGTGGACACCCAGGGCTGCGCGCTCTAGCCCGGTGCCCGGGCCGGGGCGCCCGGGCGGCGGCCGCCCGGGCGGTGGTGTCCGGGCCGGGGTGTCCGAGGTGCGGGGTCCGAGGCGACGAGGTGTGCGGGGCGACCTGACGCACCGTCCGCCGCCCTGACCGGAACGGCATCCGGCGGTCCGTCAGTTCCTCCTGATAGCGTCGGCCGCGCTCACTCGTTCGGCTCAATCGGGCCACGCGTGGGACGCGCAACGGCGACACGAAGGAGTAACCGGCCATGATGGGTCATTCGCACGCGGTCAGCGGTGCGATGTTGTTCGCGGGCTCAGCGCCCTTCCTGCCGCCGCTGTTGCTGCACACCCACCTCAGGCCGGCCGACATCCTGCTCGGCACCGTGCTCTGCGCGGGCGCCGCGCTGCTGCCGGACCTGGACCACCACGACGGGACGATCGCCAACTTCCTCGGCCCGATCTCCAAGATCCTCTGCCGCTTCGTGGCCTGGATCTCCGGCGGTCACCGGCACGCCACCCACTCGCTGCTCTTCGTCGCCCTGATGGGCGGCGGCACCTGGGCGGGCGTCACCTACCTGGGCCGCTACTTCACGCTGGGGGTGGCCTTCTTCCTGCTCGCGCTGGCGATCAAGGCGCTGCGGCTGCACCCGCCGGGCGACGGCGTGCACACCTGGCTGACCGTCATGGGCCTGTCGGTGGTGGGCGTGGCCGTGATGGACAAGTGGATGCCCAACGCACCGGGCTGGCTGCCGTACGCGGTGGCCCTGGGCACGCTGGCCCACCTGCTCGGCGACTGCCTCACCAAGCAGGGCGCCCCGCTGCTCTGGCCGCACAAGGAGCGCTACGAGATCGTGCTGATCAAGCGCAGCGGCAACGACGTGGAGACCAAGGTGCTGGTCCCGATCATGACGGTGGCCACCCTGGCGCTGCTGGTGCTCACCACCTTCGAACCGACCGTGCTGGTGGGCTGACCACCGACGCAGGAGTGGGTGGGTGGGTCGACCACCGACGACGGGGGCCCGGAGCGGAAGACCGCTCCGGGCCCCCGCCCGTTGCCCCCGGTGGTCGACTGTCGGAGGGTCAGGCCTCCCGGCGCAGCCGGGCGCTGACCCAGCGGGCCCGGCGGCCGAGGATGCGTGGGATGCCCAGCGGGTGCGGCGAGCTGCCGCGCTCCTCGGGCCACTGCTGCGGGTGGGAGACGCTCTGGAACGGGGTGACGCTCTGACGGGCGCCGTCCAGGCCTTGGGCGGTCTGCACGCTACGGCTGGTACGCCTGCCGCGGGACGCGGCGGCGCGATCGGGCATCCAGGTCATGCAGGATGGATGCCCCTGGCTCCGTAGGGGTAACCACCTTCGTTCGGGCGAAATGGCCTATGCCTGCGTCATAGGAACATCTAGTCATATAAACACTTCTGACGGAGCAGGACACGCGGCGCCCTTCCTCAGCGCTTGTGCTGCTCCACCCAGGCGAGCAGCTCGGCGTTCAGCTCCTCCGGAGCCTCCTCGTGCGGGAAGTGGCCCACGCCCGGCAGCAGTCGCCAGCGGTACGGCGCGGCCACGTACTCGCCCGCGCCCAGCGCCGTCTGGGCCAGCAGCACCGGGTCCGCCGCGCCGTGGACGTGCAGGGTCGGCGCGGTGACCGGCTTCTTCATCCGGCGGGCGAACTGGATGCCGTCCGGGCGGGCCATCGAGCGCACCAGCCAGCGGTAGGGCTCGATCGAGCAGTGCGCGGTGCTGGGGATCCGGATCGCGTTGCGGTAGTTGCGCACCGCCTCCTCGTCCAGCTGCTGCGGGCCGGTCCAGTCGGTGAGGTACTCGCCGATCTGGGCCGCGTCGTCCGCCACCAGGCGGCGTTCCGGTATCCACGGACGCTGGAACGCCAGCACGTGGTCGAAGGCGGCCATCTGCCGGCGGTCGCGCAGCAGTGCGCGCCGCAGGTGCCGGGGGTGCGCGGCGGAGACCACGGTCAGGCTCTGGACCACCGACGGCCGCATCACCGCGGCCACCCAGGAGAGGGAGCCGCCGAGGTCGTGCCCGACCAGGTGGGCGCTGTGCTCGCCGAGCGAGCGGATCACGCCGGTGATGTCCAGGGCGAGGTTGGTCGGGTCGTAGCCGCGCGGGGTGCGGTCGCTGCCGCCGGTGCCGCGCAGGTCCAGCGCGACGGCCCGGTAGCCGGCCTCGGCCAGCGCGGCCATCTGGTGGCGCCAGGCCCACCAGTACTGCGGCCAGCCGTGCACCAGCAGCACCAGCGGGCCCTCGCCCTGCTCGGCGATGTGGAACCGGGCGCCGTTGGCGGCCAGGTCGCGGTGGGTCCACGGGCCGGGGGTGCGCACGTTCCAGCTGGTCGCCCGGCCGCTGACGGCGGAGGCTCCGGCGGGCGGGCGGCCGTCGCCCGAGCGGGCTCCGGCCGACTGCGGGCCGGTGCCCGGCTTCGGGCCGGTGGCACCCAGGCCGGCACGGGTGCCCGTGGGCGAGCCGGTGGCCCCCGTGGGCGAGCCGGTCGCCCCTGCGGGCGGACCGGCGGTCACGGGAGGAGCGGGCGTCTGGTCGAGCGGCATACCGAGAGCGTTTCACATCCCGGCCGGGAACACGGTCCCGGCAGATCTACTGGGGGCAGGAGCGGTGGTGGGGCGGGCCCGGAGCCGGCCGACGGGCGGTCAGCGCTCCAGCTGCGCGAGCTCCTCGGGGGTGGCCGGCCGCGGGCGGGCGTTGCGCAGCACCTCGGCGGTTGCCTGCGCGCCCTCGATGGTGCGGTGCGGCGGCTCGATCTTCTTGAAGGAGCGCCAGGCGAGCAGGCCCAGCACGGCGGCGAGCAGCCAGAAGGCGACGGCAACCAGGGCGAAGGAGCCGCCGAGCGGGACGCCCCAGAAGTGGATCAGGTAGGCGGCGGCGAAGCTCAGCATCGGCACCGAGGCCAGCAGGAAGACACCGGCCACGATGCCGGAGGCGCTGCCCGCGACCCCGCGCTTGACGTCCTGTCGGATCTCCGCCTTCGCGAGGGCGATCTCGTCGTGGACCAGGGCCGAGAGATCGGCGGTGGCCGCGGCGAACAGCTGTCCGACCGTGCGCTCACCCTCGTAGGGCGCGCGGGAGCTGCCGGACGGGCCTGCGGATCCTGCGGACATCTGGTCTTCTCCTCTGCTGAGATTCCGGACAGTTCAGAATCATGCCCTTACCGGCCAGTCAAGCACCACTTCGGGTCACCCCAGCCGGACCTTGTGTCACCCGCCCGAACCCCTGGGATGACCTGTCTGTCCGTCACCTCGACGTCACGTCACCCGCGGGGGTGAGCCCGGGGCCAGGGCATTCCTCCGTTCGGGGTGTGGTGGCGGTGCTGGTGGCGGTGGCGGTTCGGGGCGGGGGTTGCTCAGGCCGCGGTTCCCGGGGCGGGCCCGGTCTGGCGCTGGTAGACGTCCGGGATGCCGTCCCCGTCGCTGTCCAGGTCCTCCTCCTCGCAGAGCAGCCGGTAGTGCCGGTTGCGCAGCTTCAGCAGCACGGTGCCGACCACCGCGCAGAGCAGCGAGCCGACCAGCACCGCCGCCTTCGCCCGGTCGGCCAGCTCCGGGTCGTGCGGGAAGGCCAACTCGCTGATCAGCAGCGAGACGGTGAAGCCGATCCCGGCCAGGGTGGAGAGCGCGAACAGGTCGGACCAGCTGAGCTGCGGGTTGAGCTCGGCCCGGGTGAACCGGGCGGCGCACCAGGTGCCGCCGAAGATGCCCAGGGTCTTGCCGATCAGCAGGCCCAGCACGATGCCCAGCGGCATCGCCTGGGTGAAGACCTCGTGCAGCGCGTCGGTCGAGATCGTCACGCCCGCGGCGAAGAGCGCGAAGGCCGGGACCGCGACGCCGGCCGACAGCGGGCGGACCAGGTGCTCGATGTGCTCGCCGGGCGACTGCTCCTCGTCCCCCTCGCGGTGGCAGCGCAGGATCAGACCCATCGCCACGCCCGACACCGTGGCGTGCACGCCGCTCTCGTGCATCAGCGCCCAGATCACCAGGGCGAGCGGCACGAAGAGGTACCAGCCGTGCACCCCGTGCCGGTGCAGGAACCAGAAGACGATCAGGCCGGCCAGGGCCAGGCCGAGCGCCCAGAACTTGATCCCGGAGCTGTAGAAGATCGCGATGATCAGGATGGCGATCAGGTCGTCCACCACGGCCAGCGTGAGCAGGAAGGCGCGCAGGGCGGACGGCAGGTGCGTGCTGACCACCGCCAGCACGCCCAGGGCGAAGGCGATGTCGGTGGCGGTGGGGATGGCCCAACCGCTCCGGTGGCCGCCGGGGCCGCTGTTGGCCACCGCGAAGACGACGGCGGGCAGCGCCACGCCGCAGATCGCGGCCGCCACCGGGAGCAGCGCCGCGGCGGGGGTGCGCAGCTCGCCGGCGACGAACTCGCGCTTGAGCTCGATCCCCGCGACGAAGAAGAAGACGGTCAGCAGTCCGTCCTTGGCCCAGGCCTCCAGCGGCAGGTGCAGGTGCAGGGGGGAGGAGGGGCCGATCGTGTAGTGCAGCATGCTCTGGTACGCCTGCGGCCAGACGTTGGCCCAGACGAGGGCGACCACCGCCGCGATCAGCAGCAGGATGCCGCCGACCGTCTCGGTGCGCAGCGCGTCGGCGATGAAGCGGCGCTCGGGGAGCGGGAGCAGGCCGAGGAACTGGCGGCGCTGGCTGGATGGCGGATCGGCCACGCGAGGACCTCCTGGGCGCCCGGGTCGGTGACGGACCGTCTCGTGACGGTTTGACCGGTGACGGTCTGTCTCGTGCTGCTCTGGCTCGTACCGGTCTGTCTCGTACTGGTCTATCTCATGCCAGTGTGTCTGGTTTGTTGGATTTTATTACGTGGCGGAGTCGGCGCCCGGGGAGGGGGGTTCCGGCGCCCACGGAGGAGCCCGGGCACTGGTGACGGTGCGTGCGGGCGGCCTGGTGACGGCGGGTCGACTTCCGCCGTCCAGGGGCCGGTTGAGCGAATGCGCCGGGGACGAACCGAACTTATCGTCATCTCAACGCGGTCCCTCGAAGCCGCCCGCACCAACTCCATTCGGAGGCAGAACCATGTCCGTTCAGGAACCGGCCGACCCGGCCGGGTCGTCCGCACCGGTACCTCCCGGCCGGTCCGCCGAGCCGCTGCAGGCATGGGGGAGTGAAGGCGCGCAGAGCGCGCCTCCCCTGTTACCGGCGGGCGACGGCACCGGGCGCCCCGGCGTCCCGCAGGCGCCGACTCCGGCACCGGTGCCCATCTCGGCAGCGTCCACACCCGCCCTCGCACCCTCGCCTCCTGCACCTCCCGCACCTCCCGCACATCCCGCACCTCCTGCGCCATCGGCTCTCGCATCCTCGGCCGTGCCCTCGTCCGCTGTGCCCTCCGCCGTGCCGGGTTCGGCCCGGACCGTCGCCGGAGCCCGGGCCGGCACGGGCTCCCGGACCGTCACCGAGGCCAGGACCGGTGGGCTCGCCCGTGCGACCGTCCCGCACCGCCTCCTCGCGCCGGCCCACCGCGCCGGCCCACCGCGGATCACGCCGCGTGCCGCGCCACGACCCGGGCCGAGGATCACGCCGCCGGCCCAGCCGACCCGTCTGGTGCAGGTCTCCCGGCGGGGCGAGGACCGCGAACCGCCCTTCCGCCCCGGACGCGGGACCCTGGCCACCCCCGACAGCCGACGGCTGGACCGCCTGCTCCGCCCCCTCTTCCAGGGCCTGCCGCCGACCAGCGGCATCGCGGTCGCCGTGGTCCGCGGCGAGGAACACACCGTCGCCTGCCGGGGCTTCACCGATCCTGCCGCCCAACGGCCGGTCCGGGCGGACAGCCGGTTCGAGCTCGGCTCGATCACCAAGACCTTCACCGCCCTGCTGCTGGCCGAGATGGTGGCCCGTGGTGAAGTCCGGTACGACGACCCGATCGACGCCTACCTGCCGGCCGGTGCGGTGCCCGGCTACCCGAAGGAACGGCCGATCACCCTGCTCCACCTGGCCACCCACACCTCGGGCCTGCCCCGGCTGCCGTTCGGGCTGCAGCAGAGCGCGGCGTCGCAGTGGTTCACCCGGCCGTGCGCGACCTTCGGCGTCACCCACCTGCTCCGCGCCCTCTCCCGGACGCCCGTGCGGGGAACCCCGGGCACCCAGGTGCGCTACTCCAGCCTGGGCAGCGGGCTGCTCGGACTCCTGCTGGAGAACGCGGCCGGCACCCGGTACGAGGACCTGCTCGCCAGCCGGGTCTGCCAACCGCTCGGGATGGTCGACACCTCCTGCGGCGCCGGCGACGAGGGCGGTGGCAGTTACCGACGCGGCCGCCGGGTGCCGTCGTTCCGGTTCGCCACCCTGCCCGGCGCGTCCGCGCTGCGCTCCAGCGCGGACGACATGCTGCGGTACCTGCAGGCGCTGATCGCCGCCGACCGGTCCTGGGTCAACCGGCTGGACGTGCTGCGCTCGGCTCAGGGGGAACCGGTGGATCCGGGCTCGGCGCTGCGGATCGCCCTGAGCGAGGTCCGCCGGCCGCGAGCGGCCCGGCGGACCACCGGGACCCGGCTCTGCCTGGGCTGGAAGCAGCGCTCGTGGGCTCCGGTGCCGGCGCCCGCGCTGGTTCCGCTGACCGGGCGGGTGCAGTCGCCGTTGCTGGAGGACGGGCCGGAGGGGGGCGAAGAGGCGGCGGGCTTCGCAGCTGCGGCGGACCTCGACGGGTTCAGCGGCGGACACCACGCCGGTCCGGAGCCGGAGCTGCTCTTCCACGAGGGCGGCACCCGGGACTTCCTCGCCTTTGCCGGGTTCGCCCCGGCCCACGCCACCGGGATGGTCGCGCTGATCAGCGGTCCGCCGCAGCGGCGCCGGCGGTACCTGCAGACCGTGTACGACACCGTGCGCGGACTCTGCGTGGAGGAGCTGTCCTGACCGCCTGCGCGGCCGAAGGCCTGCGGGCCTGACGACGGCGGGTCTGACGATGGCGGGCCTGACGACGGCGGGCCCGAGGGGCTCGAGCCGGACGGTCTGACGCCCTGACGCCTTCCCGACTCCCGCAGCGCCGCTGCTCGGCCGGTCAACTGCCCGGCACACCACTGGGGCCTTCCGCGCACCGCGCGCGGAAGGCCCCAGTCGGTGTCAGGCGTGATGCCGTCCGATCAGCTCTCGTCGGTCGTGGCGGTGCCGCCGGGCAGCTGGGACTGGATCAGGTTCATGACGGTGGAGTCGGCGAGGGTGGTGGTGTCGCCGACTTCGCGGCCTTCGGCGATGTCGCGCAGGAGGCGGCGCATGATCTTGCCGGA
>NZ_JBHYKG010000147.1:12489-20733 GCF_042741245.1 Kitasatospora sp. NPDC058965 | reverse complement strand
GAGTAACGCAGGGCGCCGCCCCACCCGGTGCGGGAGGGGCGGCGCCCCGGTTCTGCTCAGCGGGTCAGTGCGCCATCACCGGCACGTCGGCGACCTCGCCGTCGGCCCCGGCCGCGGCCTGGGTGTTCTGCGCGCCGCCGCCGTTCAGCAGCACCGCGGAGATCGCGGCGGCCACCAGCAGGAAGCCGAAGGACCACCAGATCGCGTGGGTGAAGCCGTGCACCTGGGCCTGCGCCAGGGTCAGCTTCTGCAGCGGCAGCGGCGTCGACTGGGTGATCGGGTGCGAGGCGAAGTACCCCTTGGTGGCGCTGGCCGCGACCGTGCTCAGCGCCGCGGTGCCGATCGCGCCGCCGACCTGCTGCGAGGTGTTGACCATCGCGGAGGCGACACCGGCGTCGGTCGGGCGCACCCGGAAGGTGGCCAGGCTCATCGCCGGCATGAACGCGGTACCCATGCCGAGGCCCATCAGGACCAGGCCGGGCAGGATCAGCCAGTAGGACGAGTCGATCTTGATCTGGGTCAGGATCGACATGCCGACCGCCGCGACCAGGAAGCCGGGCGCCATCAGGAACCGGGCCGGGAGCCGGTTCATCAGCCGGGCGCCGATCTGGGTGGAACCGGTGATCATGCCCGCCACCATGGGCAGGAAGGCGACGCCGGTCTTGACCGGGGAGTAGCCCAGGATGTTCTGCATGTAGTAGGTCAGGAAGAGGAAGAGACCGAACATGCCGATGATGGCCAGGCCCAGCGCCAGGTAGGAGCCGCCGCGGTTGCGGTCGAGCACCACGCGCAGCGGCAGCAGCGGGGCGCTGACCCGGCTCTCGACGATCACGAAGGCGGTCAGCAGCACGGCGGCGGCCACGAACAGGCCGATCGTGGTGCCGTTGCCCCAGCTGGTCTCGGAGGCCTTGGTGAAGCCGTAGACCAGCGCGACCAGGCCGCTGGAGACCAGCAGCACGCCGGGGATGTCCAGCCTGTTGCGGTTGAGTCCGCCGGCCGGCTCGCGGATCACCAGGATCGCGCCCGCCACCGCGATGATCGCGAACGGCACGTTGATGTAGAAGGTCCAGCGCCAGTTCAGGTACTCGGTGAGCACACCACCGAGGATCAGACCGATGGCGCCACCGCCACCGGCGACCGCGCCGTAGATGCCGAAGGCCTTGGCCCGCTCCTGCGCCTCGGTGAACATCACCGTCAGCAGCGAGAGCGCCGCCGGGGCGAGCAGCGCACCGAAGGCACCCTGCAGCGCGCGGGCGCCGACCAGCATGCCGAAGCTCTGCGAGGCGCCACCGATCGCGGAGGCGGCCGCGAAGCCCACCAGGCCGACCATGAAGGTGCGACGGCGCCCCCACAGGTCGGCGATCCGGCCGCCGAACAGCAGCAGGCCGCCGAAGGCCAGCGCGTAGGCGGTGATCACCCAGGAGCGCTGCGTGTCGGAGAAGCCGAGGGCCTTCTGGGCCGAGGGCAGGGCGATGTTCACGATGGTGGCGTCCAGCACCACCATCAGCTGGGCCAGGGCTATGAACCCGAGCGCCTTCCAGCGGTTGGGGTCAGCCTGTGGGGCGACGGATTGCGACATGGGTGTACTCACCTAACGGCAGGAGTCGGTGCTTGAGCGTCGGACGCGATGGATTCACGTCCGGGTGAAGATCAGGGGACGGCCGGGCGGCCGGTGCGGGTCAGGGGCGCCGCAGGTCCTCCAGGGTGATGGGGCGCCCGGGCAGCTCGGTCCGGCCCGGGGCCCGCAACCCGTCGAGGAAGAGGGCGAGGTGGCGGTGGACGAACATCGACTCGTCGTGCTCCAGGCACTCGGAGCCGGGCAGCGGCCGGGTCAGCCGGGCCAGCGCCACGAAGACGTCACCGGGGGCCACGTCGCCCCGCAGCGTGCCGGCCTCGTGGGCCCGGTCCATCAGGGTCTGGACAGCGTCGTCCAGCAGGGTCTTGACGGCGAACAGCTCGTCGTCCGCGTGCAGCGCGACGTGCTCGCTGAGCAGTGTGCAGAGCGCGCCCACCCGCTCGTCGGCCGCCGCGTGGACGAAGCCGCAGAGCGCCTCGAAGGCGTCCGGCTGCAGCTGCGCCTCGCGGGCCCGGACCAGGATCCGGTCGAGCACCGAGAGCGCGACCTGCTGGGCCAGCGCCGCCCGGTCCGGGAAGTTGCGGTAGACCGTCGCGTTGCCGACGCCCGCCCGCCGGGCGATCTCGTCCAGCGGCACGTCGGCACCGGTCTCGGCGAACAGCTCCCGGGCCGCGGTGAGGATCCGCTCCCGGTTGCGGCTCGCATCGGCCCGCAGCCGGGGCGCACCGGTACGGACCGGCTGGCGTTCGTCCAGCGTGGACGGGGCCTCGACGGTCTCCATGGTGGCGCTCCTCTCGTGGGCCGGGTGGTAGCGGGGAGAAGTTCCCCACTTCCTTCGACTGTACGGCAAACGGGGAGAACCTCCCCGGATATTTCCGGCCCGAGCGGCTTTTCGTCGGATGTGAGCCGCGTCACGCCACTGGCAGGCCCGTGTGACCCGCCGCAGACTGGGCAGGAAGGACGGGGCCGTGCCACTGATGATCATGAGGATGTGAGGCAGTGAACCTCGTACGACCGTCGAGCTCGCCGCTCGACAAGGAACCACAGGCGCCGCCGACGGTGACCCCGCTGACCGAGAACTCGGCCGAGGTCTACGTCGCCAGCACCTGCTTCAAGATCGGACCGCCCGGGCGGGTCGGAGTCGAACTCGAATGGTTCGTCCACGACGCCGGCCGACCGCATGCCGCCCCCTCCCCCGACCGGGTGGACGCCGCGCTCACCGCGCTCGGCCTCTCCCCGGACCACCCGTTACTCCCCCTGGGCTCCCGGATCACCCGCGAGCCCGGCGGCCAGGTCGAGCTGAGCTCCCCGGCCGCCGCCGATCTGGCCGCCTGTCTGGCGACCACCGCGCAGGATCTGGGCACGCTGCGCACGGCCTTCGCCGCGCAGGGCCTGACCCTCGCCGGATACGGTACCGAACCCCATCCCGGGCAACGACAGGTGACCCTCCGTCAGCCGCGCTACCTGGCGATGGAGGAGTACTTCGGCAGGTCGGGCCCCTGGGGCAAGATCATGATGTGCGCCACCGCCTCCACCCAGGTCTGCCTGGACGCCGGCACCGACCGGCCCGGCAGCGCGGGGTACCGGGAGCGCTGGCTGCTGGCCCACCGGCTCGGCCCGGTGCTGGTCGCGGCCTTCGCCAACTCGCCGCTGCTGGACGGCCGCCCGACCGGCTACCGGTCCACCCGCCAGGCGGTCTGGTCGAGGATGGACCCCAGCCGCACCCTGGCCCCCGCGCCGGACGGCGACCCGCGCCACGCCTGGGCCCGCTACGTGCTGGACGCGCAGGTGCTCTGCGTGCGCCGCCCGGAGCCCGCCCCGTGGAACGCCCCGGCCGGTCTGACCTTCCGCGACTGGCTGCGCCGTCCGGAGGCCGAGCGGCCCACCCTGGCCGACCTGGACTACCACATGACCACCCTGTTCCCGCCGGTGCGCCCGCGCGGCTACCTGGAGCTGCGCATGATCGACGCGCAGCCGGGCGACGGCTGGACGGTGCCGGCCGCGCTGACCGCCGCGCTCTTCCTCGACCACCGGGCCGCCGACGCGGCGCTGGAGGCGACCGAGCCGCTGGCGGCCCA
Organism: Kitasatospora sp. NPDC058965; assembly: GCF_042741245.1. Classification (NCBI taxonomy): domain Bacteria; kingdom Bacillati; phylum Actinomycetota; class Actinomycetes; order Kitasatosporales; family Streptomycetaceae; genus Kitasatospora; species Kitasatospora sp. NPDC058965. The sequence continues at coordinate 17,079 of NZ_JBHYKG010000147.1, read as the reverse complement.
CGTCACGGCGGGCACCGAGCCGGGCCCGCGCGGGCCCGCCTGGACCAGGGCCGCCGCCCGCGCGGTCGCCGACCCCGTGCTGCGCCGCGTCGCCCTGGGCTGCTTCGCCGCCGCCGACGCGGCGCTCGGCCGGCACGACCCGGACGGACCGGCGCGCACCACCCTGGCCGAGTTCGCCGAGCGCTACACCGCCAGGGGCCGATGTCCGGCCGACGACCTGCTCGACCCCGTCTCCCGGGAGGACGCACCGTGCTGAACCCACCGGCCACCCCCGAGCCGATCCTGCCCCCCGATCCGACGCTGCCCGCCGACCCCGCCGATCTCGCCGGACTGACCGACGAGCGGCTGCGCGAGGCGATCGCCGGCGAGCTGCTGGCCGCCCGCGGCCGCACCCAGGGCCTGACCGACAGCGTGGACGACGGTGAACTGATCGCCCAGCACTCCCGGTTGATGTCGCCCCTGGTCTGGGACCTGGCGCACATCGGCAACCAGGAGGAGCTCTGGCTGCTGCGCAACGTCGGCGGCCGGGACCCGATGCACCCCGAGATCGACCCGCTCTACGACGCCTTCGAGCATCCGCGCGCCGAGCGCCCCTCGCTGCCGCTGCTGCCGCCGGCCGAGGCCCGCGGCTACGCCGCCGAGGTGCGCGGCCGGGTGCTCGACCTGCTGGAGGGCGTCTCGCTCTCCGGCGCCCCGCTGCTGCGGGCCGGGTTCGCCTTCGGGCTGATCGCCCAGCACGAACAGCAGCACGACGAGACGATGCTGATCACCCACCAGCTGCGCAAGGGCGAGGCGGTGCTCGCCGCGCCGGCCCCCGCGCCGGCCCCCGCGGACCGGCTGCCCGCCGAAGTGGTCGTCCCCGCCGGCCCGTTCACCATGGGCACCGACACCGAGCCGTGGGCACTGGACAACGAGCGCCCGGCCCACCGGGTGGACCTGCCCGCCTTCGCCATCGACACCGTCCCGGTGAGCAACGGTGACTACCAGCGGTTCATCGCCGACGGCGGCTACCGGGAACCGCGCTGGTGGAGCCCGGCGGGCTGGGAGCACCGGAACGCCGCCGGCCTGACCGCCCCGCTCTTCTGGACCGCCCGGGACGGCGTCTGGCTGCGCCGCCGGTTCGGCCGCGTCGAGCCGGTGCCGCCGAACGAGCCGGTGCTGCACGTCACCTGGTACGAGGCCGAGGCGTACGCCCGCTGGGCCGGCCGGCGGCTGCCCACCGAGGCGGAGTGGGAGAAGGCGGCCCGGTTCGACCCGGCCTCCGGACGCTCCCGCCGCTTCCCCTGGGGCGACGAGGCGCCCGGCGAGCAGCACGCCAACCTGGGCCAGCGCCACCTGCAGCCGGCCGAGGTCGGCAGCTACCCCGCGGGCGCCTCGCCGCTGGGTGTGCGGCAGTTGATCGGCGACGTCTGGGAGTGGACCGCCAGCGACTTCACCCCCTACCCCGGCTTCCGGGCCTGGCCGTACCGGGAGTACTCGGAGGTCTTCTTCCCCGAGGCGGGGCGGCCGGCCGAGTACAAGGTGCTGCGCGGTGGCAGCTTCGCGGTGGCGCCGGTGGCCTGCCGGGGCACCTTCCGCAACTGGGACTACCCGATCCGCCGGCAGATCTTCGCCGGCTTCCGGACCGCCCGCGACCTGCCGGACGGTGCCTGATGTGCCGTCACCTCGCCTACCTCGGCGAGCCGGTGAGCCCGGCGGAGGTCATCATCGATCCGCCCTACGGGCTCTACCACCAGTCCTGGTCGCCCCGGCTGCAGAAGTACGGCACGGTCAACGCGGACGGCTTCGGCCTGGGCTGGTTCGCCGCCGGCGACCCCCGGCCGGCCCGCTACCGCCGCGCGCTGCCGATCTGGGCCGACGAGAACCTGGCCGACCTGGCCCGGGTGCTGCGCACCACCGCGCTGCTGGCGGCGGTCCGCTCCGCCACCGCGGGCACCAGCGCCGAGCAGGGCGCAGCCGCCCCGTACGCCGGGGACGGCTGGCTGTTCAGCCACAACGGCGTGCTCACCGGCTGGCCGGGCGCGCTCGGCCCACTGGCCGAACGGCTGCCGGCGGCCGACCTGCTGGAGCTGGAGGCGCGCTGCGACTCCGCGCTGGTCTGGGCGCTGCTGCGGCGCCGGCTGCGGGACGGTCAGGAGGTGGGTGCGGCGCTGGCCGACACCGTCACCGAGATCGCCGAGCACACCAGCGCCCGGCTCAACCTGCTCGTCACGGACGGGCACGTGATCGCCGCCACCGCCTGGGGCGACACCCTCTTCCACCGTCTGGAGCTCGGCCGCTCGGTGCTGGTCGCCTCCGAGCCCGGCGACGACGGCCCCGGCTGGCTGCCGGTGCCCGACCGCTCCGTTCTGCTGGCCACCCCGGACGCGGTGACGGTCCGGCCGCTGGACCTCACCACCGCCGCCTGAGAGGACCTTCGATGACCACCTTCGAACTCACCCGACTGCTCCCCGCCGACCACTTCGCCCGGGCGCTGCGCGAGGACGTCCGGCTCGGCCTGACCGCCGACGCCAAGTGGCTCCCGCCCAAGTGGTTCTACGACAAGCGGGGCAGCGAGCTGTTCGAGGACATCACCCGCCTGCCCGAGTACTACCCGACCCGCGCCGAGCGGGCCATCCTGACCGAGCGGGCCGGCGCCGTCGCGGCCGCCACCCGGGCCCGCACCCTGGTCGAACTGGGTTCCGGCTCCTCGGAGAAGACCCGGCTGCTGCTGGACGCGCTGAGCGAGCTGGGCACCCTGGAGAGCTACGTCCCGGTGGACGTGAGCGAGAGCGCGCTGCGCGAGGCCGGCGAGCAACTGGCGCTGGACTACCCGGGCCTGTCCGTGCACGGCGTGGTGTCCGACTTCACCGCCGAGCTCGGCCTGCCCCGGTCGGCGCCGGGCCCGCGCCTGGTGATCTTCCTCGGCGGCACCCTGGGCAACCTCACGCCCGCCGAGCGGGCCCGGTTCCTCGCCTCGCTGCGGGCCGAACTGGCCCCCGGGGACGCGCTGCTGCTCGGCACCGACCTGGTCAAGGACCCGGCCGTGCTGGTCGCCGCCTACGACGACTCGGCCGGCGTGACCGCGGAGTTCAACAAGAACGTGCTCAACGTGCTGGACCGCGAGCTGGAGGCCACCTTCGACCCGGAGGCCTTCGAGCACGTGGCGCTCTGGGACGCCGAGCGGGAGTGGATCGAGATGCGGCTGCGCTCCACCCGGGACCAGCAGGTCGCCATCCCCGGCGTGGAGTTGACGGTGGACTTCGCCGCCGGGGAGGAGCTGCGGACCGAGATCTCGGCCAAGTTCCGCCGGGAGCGGGTGTCCGAGGAGCTGGCCGCGGCCGGCTTCGCGCTGCGCGAGTGGTGGACCGACCGGGAGGGCAGGTTCGGCCTCTCGCTCGCCCAGCCCGCCTGACCGTCGAACTGAACCCCGGCCGACCGGCCGCGGAAGATCACGTGCTCCTCGGAGAGCGGAACTTCGCAAGGTGTTCGCTGCAGCAGCCTTGTACGGACACCGTCAATTGCGAATGATGGCAATCATCATCCGCCTCTCCGAGGAGTCCGCGTTGCGTCTGCCCCGTCCGGCCACTCGCCTGGCCGCCTCCCTGGGTCTGCTCTGCGGCCTGGTGACCAGCGTCACCGGCCTCAGCACGGTCACCGCCGCCACCCCCGCCGCGGCCGCCACCGGCGTACCGCGGCCCGACCACGTGGTGGTGGTGATCTTCGAGAACACCTCCGAGAGCTCGATCATCGGCAACTCGCAGGCCCCCTACTTCAACCAACTGGCGACCAGCGGGGCCAACTTCACCGACGCGCACGCGATCGAGCACCCGAGCGAGCCGAACTACCTGGACCTGTTCTCGGGCTCCAACCAGGGCGTCACCGACGACTCCTGCCCGCACACCTTCGGCACGGACAACGAGGCGGCCCAGCTGATCGCCAAGGGCCTGACCTTCACCGGGTACTCCGAGGACCTGCCCTCGGCCGGCTCCACGGTCTGCACCAGCGGCAACTACGCCCGCAAGCACAACCCCTGGGTGAACTTCAGCAACGTACCGGCGGCGGACAACCAGCCCTTCTCGGCCTTCCCCACCGACTTCACCCAACTGCCCACCGTCTCCTGGGTGGTGCCGAACCTCTGCGACGACATCCACAACTGCTCGATCGCCACCGGTGACACCTGGCTGAAGACCCACCTGGACGCCTACGTCCAGTGGGCCAAGACGCACAACAGCCTCCTGGTCACCACCTTCGACGAGGACGACAGCACCACCTCGGCCAACCAGATCACCACCCTCTTCAACGGCCAGCCCGTGAAGGCCGGCAGCTACGGCGAGTACGTCGACCACTTCGGCGTGCTGCGCACCATCGAGGACATGTACGGCCTGCCGTACGCCGGTTCGGCCGCCCAGGCCACCTCGATCACCGACGCCTGGAACACCGGCAGCACCGGCAGCGTCACGGTGACCAACCCGGGCAACCAGTCGGGCGCCGTCGGCACCGCCGCCTCGCTGCAGCTGCAGGCCACCGACACCGCCACCGGCACCCTCAGCTGGTCCGCCACCGGCCTGCCCGCCGGCCTGTCGATCAACGCCGCCACCGGCCTGGTCA
>NZ_JBHYKG010000147.1:0-12391 GCF_042741245.1 Kitasatospora sp. NPDC058965 | reverse complement strand
CACCGGCACCCCGACCACCGCCGGCACCTCCTCGGTCACGGTGACCGCCACCGACTCCACCGGCCCCACCGGCACCGCCACCTTCACCTGGACCGTCACCGGCGGCACCACCGGCAGCGTCACCGTGACCAACCCGGGCAACCAGTCCGGGACCACCGGCACCGCCGCCTCGCTGCAGCTGCACGCCACCGACACCGCCACCGGCACCCTCAGCTGGTCCGCCACCGGCCTGCCCGCCGGCCTGTCGATCAACGCCGCCACCGGCCTGGTCACCGGCACCCCGACCACCGCCGGCACCTCCTCGGTCACGGTGACCGCCACCGACTCCACCGGCCCCACCGGCACCGCCACCTTCACCTGGACCGTGGCCCAGGCGAGCGGCTGCACCGCCAAGCAGCTGCTCGGCAACCCCGGCTTCGAGACCGGCACCGCCTCCCCCTGGACCGCCAGCAGCGGTGTCATCGACAACTCCAGCTCCGAAGCCGCCCACTCCGGCTCCTGGAAGGCCTGGCTCGACGGCTACGGCTCCACCCACACCGACACCCTCTCCCAGACCGTCACCGTCCCCACCGGCTGCAAGGCCACCCTCACCTTCTGGCTCCACATCGACACCGCCGAGACCGGCACCACCGCCTACGACAAGCTGACCCTGGCGGCCAACAGCTCCACCGTGGGCAGCTGGAGCAACCTCAACGCCAACAGCGGCTACGCCCAGCAGACCGTCGACCTGTCCTCCTTCGCCGGCCAGACCGTGACCGTCAAGTTCACCGGCACCGAGGACAGCAGCCAGCAGACCAGCTTCGTGATCGACGACACCGCGCTCAACGTCTCCTGACCACCGCGGACACCTGAGCACCTGAACACCTGAAGATCTGACGACGCCACAGGGGCGGGGCAGCGGCATCGGCCGCCGCCCCGCCCCTGTGGCGTCGTCCACGGCCGTAGGGGGCGTCAGGGGTATTGCTGAAGCACTGAATCGCTGCTTCACTTCTTCGCATGGCCTATCGGAAGACTCCCGCGGTTCAAGCCAGGCTCGACGCGCAGCGTGCCGACGTGCTCCATGCTGCTGTCGAGCTGCTGGCCGAACGCGGCTACGCGGCCTGCTCGGTGGCGGCCGTCGCCGAGCGGGCCGGGATCGCCACCGGGAGCGTGTACCGGTCCTTCCCGAGCAAGGCCGAGCTGGTGGCGGAGCTGTTCCGGACCGTGGTGAGCAGGGAGGTGGCGGCGGTGCACGAGGCCGCGACCTTCGCGGGCGACCTGCACGACCAGGTCGCCTCGGTCATCGGCACCTTCGCCGGCCGGGCCCTGAGCACCCCGCGGCTGGCCTACGCGCTGCTGGCCGAGCCGGTGGACCCGGAGGTGGAGGCCGAGCGCCTGGTCTTCCGCCGGGCCTTCCGGGACGTGATCGCGACCCGGATCGCCGAGGGCGTCGCGGCCGGCCGGCTGCCCGCCCAGGACCCGGAGCTGACCGCCGCGCTGCTGGTCGGCGGGGTGGGCGAGGCCCTGGTCGGCCCGCTCGCCGACGGCCGGGCCCCCGACGACCTGGTCCCCGCACTGATCGCCTTCGCGCTGCGCGCCCTGGGCGGCGCCCTCCCCACGCCCGCCGCCGCGGCCGCCCCCACCCTCACCGATCCCACCGGAGCGACCCCGTGACCGCACCCTCCCCCACCGCCGAGACCGCCGACCGACGCGAGCACAACGCGGCCCGCCTGCTGCGGGTCTCCGCCAAGCACTCGCACGACCCGCTGACCGAGATCGACTGGGACGCCCCGCTCGACCCGGACCGGTTCGCCCTGCCCGCGCACCGGGTCAGCCTCTACGGCACCCACCTGTGGGAGCGGCTGACGCCCCGTCAGCAGGCCCGGCTGAGCACCCACCAGCTGGCCAGCGTCACCTCGGCCGGGATCTGGTTCGAGCTGATCCTGATGAACGGGCTGATCCGGCACGTCTACGACGGCGACCTGACCACCCAGCACGCGCAGTACGCGCTCACCGAGGTGGCCGACGAGTGCCGCCACTCCACGATGTTCGCCAAGTACATCACCAAGACCGGCTACCCCTCGGCCCGGCCGAGCCGCCGGGCGCACCGCCGGGGCAAGCTGCACCTGCTGCTCAACGACACCACGCTGACCTTCGCCGGGGCGATCTTCGTCGAGGAGTTCACCGACGCGATGCAGCGCGAGATGATCCGGGACGAGAGCCTGCAGCCGCTGGCCCGCGCCGTGGCGAAGATCCACGTGATCGAGGAGGCCCGCCACATCGGGTACGCCAAGCCGGAGTTGGAGCGCCGGTGGGCCCGGATGAGCCCGGCCCGCCGGGCGCTGTTCCGCCAGGTGATGGGCATGGTCGCCTACGAGTCGGTGGCCGAGTGCGTCAACCCGCGGATCTACGCGATGGCCGGCCTCGACCCCGTCGAGGCGCGCCGGGTGGCCGCGGCCAACCCGCACTGGCGGGCCGCCCGGGTGGACTGGGCCCGCAAGGCGGTGGCCTTCTTCACCGAGCTCGGCATCATCGACAAGCGCAGCGAGACGCTCTGGCGCCGCGCCTCGCTGCTGCCCTGAGCCCCGCCGCGGCCGGTGCGCCGCGGCCGGCTCAGCCCGCGCCCCGGGCCGGGACCAGGGCGTGCGGGGCCAGGCTGTTGAGCCGGGCCAGGCCGCCGCGGGTGGCGGCGACCACCACCTGGTCGCCCACCCGCAGGCCCCGGCTGCGGTCCGCGTAGCTCCACTGGTAGGCGGCCGACGCGCGGTTCACCCGCACCGCCAGCACCCGCACCCCGTCCAGCTCCTCGATGCCGTTGCGGCTCATCCCGACCAGTGCCGAGCCCTCCGCCGCCGTCAGCTCGGCGATCAGCAGCACGTGCCGCTGCACCGAGAGGGTGCCCAGCACCTCGCGCCCCATCAGCGCCGCCGCGAAGGCCGGCGCCGCCAGGTAGGAGACCGAGCGGGAGGCGACGTGGTCGCCGAGGGTGGCGTAGACGTGCTGCGCGAAGTCGTCGTCGAACAGGCGCACCACCATCCGGACGTCCTGGCGCAGCGCCCGTGCCTCCAGCGCGGCCTCCAGGTTGACCGCGTCGTCACTGGTCACCGCGACCACGGCGCGGGCGTGCCGGCCCCGCACCTTGGCCAGTTGGTCGCTCATCGGGCCGTCGCCGACCACCACCGGGATGCCCAGGCCGCGGACCGCGGCCACCCCGCGGGCCTGCGGGTCGCGTTCCAGGCCCGCGACCGGGACGCCGAGTTCGTGCAGCAGGGTGGCCACCCGGGTGCCGACGTTGCCGAGCCCGACCACGATCACGTGGCCGCGCAGCCCCGCGCTCGGCGCCCGGCCGAGCCCGCGCCGCCCGGAGGCCAGCAGGTCGACCGCCACCGCGGTGATCACCGGCACCAGCGCGATCCCGCTGAAGGTGATCACCACTTGGGCCAGCCGCTGCCAGGCCCCGCCGGTTCCGGCACCCGGGTCGTTCATCTGGTCCGGCTGGGCGGACCCGGCCATGTCCAGCAGCGTCAGGTAGGCGGTCCAGCCGAGGCTGTGGTTGAAGTGGTAGATCACCACCGAGGCGGACAGCACGGCGGCGAAGGCGGTGCACAGCACCAGTCGGATCCGGGCGCTGGTGAAGAACCGCAGTCCGTCCAGGAAGCGGTAGCGCAGCCGGGAGAGCAGCGGGATGCGCAGCGGCGGCTCGGTGGGCAGGGTCTGCAGCACCGCGATCCCGTCCGGGTCCTCCGGCTGCTCCTGCTGCTCCTGCTGCCCCGGCAGGCCGCTCGCGCCGTCGACCTTGCCGGCCAGGGCGATGAACGGCAGCGCCGCCGACGGGGTCTCGGGCAGCAGCCGCATCCGGCTCAGGTCCTGCGGGTCGATCCGGTCGGCGGCCACGCACAGGTGGTTGGCCCTGGGGTCGGCGTCGTACGCCACGTAGAGGTAACGGTCCTCCACCTGGACCGAGTTGGGGCGTGCCAGGGCGGCGTTGGCGAAGGCGGGGGCGGCGGTGGCCGAGCCGGACAGCGCGGCGCAGTTGGTCAGCAGTGACTGGATCTGCTCGCCGAGGCGCAGGTTGAACATCCGCAGCACGATCCGGATCGTCGGGTTCAGGCCCTGGGCGGTGAGGGCGGCGTGGATGTTGGACTGGTCGTCCCCGTCCACCAGGGCCAGGCCCCGGGCGCCGGCCGCGCCGGCCGCGGCCAGCGCCTCGGGGGTCAGCGTGCCGAACTCCAGCACCGCCGCGACGCCCTCCAGGCGCTCGATCCGCGGACCGTGGTCCTGCGTCCGGTCCGGCACCACCGCGACCACCGGGACCTTGTAGTGCTCGGTCAGTTCCACGATCAGACGGTGTGCCAGGGCGTTCGCCCCGCACACGACGTAGTGCTCCGCGAAGGGGGTCGACGTCTGCTCCGCGGCCGGCGGAGGCGCCCCCCGAACTGCCTCTCTCATGCTTCCGGATGGTACAAGCGGGACGGTCGCCGGAAGCACGGTCGTCGAAATGTTCAGCTCGTTCAGTACCGCGGCCCGGACTCCGGGCGGCTCGCCAACGGCGATCGTTTCTGGCCACTCGGGAGGAAAAACGAATGGTCAAATCACGTAGTGAGACAGGTCTCTGACAATCTGTTGTCGATCTGGTTAGATGAGGCGCGCCCGAGCCGACGCCCCGTGCAAGGAACTTGATGTCGCAGATACCGCAGGCGGTGACCTGGTGCCTGGCCGCCGGACTGCTGGTGGCCCTCGTCCTGCTGATCTCCCAGTGGCGCGCCGCCCGGGCCGGGGCCAGGTCGGTGGCCGGTCTGCGGGCCCAGCTGCGGGCCCGGGACGACGAGGCGCACCGGCTGGCCACCGTTCAACTCCCGGCGCTGGCACACTCCGCGGTGGCGCATCCGCAGGTCACCGATCCGCTGCTGGCCGGCACCGTCTTCGCCGGTGACCTGGCCGCCGTGGTCGAGCAGTTCGCCGGCGCGGTGCACCGTGCCGAGGTCCGCGCCGACCAGAACGCCAAGGCCGCGCTGAAGGGCGCGATGCGCGCGCTGCAGGGGCTGGCCAACGAGCAGCAGGTGGCGATCTCCGAGATGCAGGAGCGGCACGACCAACCGGGCGTGCTGCGCGACCTGCTGGAGATCGACCACGCCAACTCCCAGTTCGGGCGCCGGGCCCAGGCCATCGCCGTGCTCTGCGGCTCCTGGCCGGGCCGCCAGCGCAGCGCCTCCGCGCTGACCGACGTGGTGCGCGGCGCCAAGTCCCGGATCCGCGACTACAAGCGGGTGGAGCTGCGCACGCAGATCGACCTGGCCGTGGTCAGCCGGGCGGTGGAGCCCGTGGTGCTCGCGGTGGCGGAGCTGCTGGACAACGCGGCCCGGCACTCGCAGCCCAACACCACGGTCGAGGTCAACCTGCAGACCGCGCACCACGGCGCCTGCGTGGTGATCGACGACGCCGGGGTCGGCATGGACCCGCGCGAGGTCCAGCTGGCCGGCGAACTGCTCACCGGACACCGCTCGGTGGACGTCACCAGGCTCGGCGACCCGCCGCAGTTCGGCTTCGCGGTGATCGGGGTGCTGGCGGCCCGGTACGGCTTCCAGGTCTCGGTGGACACCCGCTCGCCCTACGGCGGCGTGCGGGCGGTGGTCTTCCTGCCCACCGCGCTGCTCACCCAGGTCGAGCGGCCGCCCGTGGTCGAACCGCCCGCACCGCTGCCGGTCCGGCCGGTCACAGCGGCCGCACCGGTCGCGCCGGTCGCCGCCGCCGAACCGGCCGAGCCGGCCAGGTTCGAGGGCCGCACGGCCGGCGGGCTGCCCCGGCGGCGGCGCCGGGAGCCGCTGGCCGCGGCCGGGACGGCCGAGCCGGTCCCCGGCGACCCGACCGTCCCGGCGGCCGGCGACCCGGACCGGGACGCTGCCGACATCGCCCGCCGGATGGGCGCCTTCGCCCGCGGCACCCGGGCCGGCCGCGCCGCCGACCCCACCGACACCCACTGACCCCTCTACCCCCACGAGGAGCTCTCCTTGGCCAGCCTGCCGACCAATGACCTGGGGTGGATGCTCGACGACGTGCTGCTGGTCCCGCACGCCCGGCACGCCATCCTGCTCTCCGCCGACGGCCTGCTGCGGGCCCACTCGTCCGGCATCTCCCGGGACGAGGCGGACCGGCAGGCGGCCGCGCTGTCCGGCGTCCAGTCGATCAGCCGCTCCACCGCCGGCTTCCTCGGCGGCGAGCCGACCCCGTGGCGGCAGACCCTGATCGAGTTCGCCGGCGGCTACGTCTTCCTGGTGGCGGCCGGCCCCGGCGCCTACCTCGCGGTGTCCGCGGGGGAGTCGGTGGACATGGAGGCGGTCAGCTACCGGATGCAGAAGCTGGTGGACCGGCTCGGCAAGGAGTTGACCGCACCGCCCAGGCAGGACGCGGGAGCCCTGCGGTGAGGCGCGCCGTGGGCGCGGACCGCGGCCTGGTGCGGCCGTACGTGGTGACCAACGGGCGGTTCGAACCGACCCGCAACACCTTCGACCTGGTCACCCTGGTCACCGCCGTGCCCGACCGGCCGGTGCGCGGGCTCGGCCCCGAGCAGCGCCGGATGGTCGACCTGTGCGCGCACGGCGCACTCTCGCTGGCCGAGGTCGCCGCGTACCTGCGGCTGCCGGTCAGCGTGGCGAAGGTGCTGCTCGGCGACCTGGTCGACAGCGGCCACCTGCTCACCCGGGCGCCGATCCCGCCCGCCCAACTGCCCACGTCCCAACTGCTCCAGGAGGTACTGGATGGCCTTCGGGCCCGGCTCTGAGACCAACCTCCGGGAGGAGGGGGTCAGTTACCTGGGCGACGGGGTGCAGACCGCGGTCAAGCTCCTGATCACCGGCCACTTCGCGGTCGGCAAGACCACCTTCGTCGGCACCCTCTCGGAGATCGAGCCGCTGCGCACCGAGGAGCCGATGACCGAGGCCAGTGTGGCGGTGGACGACCTGACCGGCGTGCCGGAGAAGCAGACCACCACCGTCGCCATGGACTTCGGGCGCCTGACGCTCAGCCGGTCCCTGGTCCTCTACCTGTTCGGGGCGCCCGGCCAGCAGCGCTTCACCCCGCTCTGGCGGGACATGACGCTGGGTGCGCTCGGCGCCCTGGTGCTCGCCGACACCCGGCGCCTGGAGCACTCCTTCCCGGTGATGGACCTGCTGGAGGAGCACGGGCTGCCCTACGCGGTGGCCGTCAACCAGTTCGACGGCGCCCCGGAGTTCGCTGAGGACGAGCTGCGCGAGGCGCTCGACCTGCTGCCCAGCACCCCGCTGGTCAGCTGCGACGCCCGCGACCGGGAGTCGGCCACCCGGGCGCTGATCTCGCTCGTCCAGTACCTGCTCACCCGATCCCCAGCAGCGGAGCCTGTGTGAACGCCCCTCTCCCTCCCCCCGGTTGCCCCGCCCACCAGGACGGCTTCCCGCTCCACAGCCCGGAGTTCGCCGCCGACCCGGCGGACGTCTACGCCCGGCTGCGCGCCGAGCACGGCCAGCTCGCCCCGGTCGAGCTCTACCCCGGTGCCACCGCCACCCTGGCGCTCTCCTACCAGGCCTGCCTGGACGTGCTGCGCTCCCCGGAGACCTTCTCGAAGGACCCGCGCCGCTGGAAGGGCCTGGCCGACGGCCGGGTGGCCCCCGACAACCCGGCGGTGCCGATGATGGCCTACCGGCCCAACGCGCTGTTCGCCGACGGCGACACCCACGAGCGGCTGCGCGGCGCGGTCAACGACTCGCTGGACCGGATCGACCCCAACGCGCTGCGCAGCTACGTGGAGCGCAGCGCGGACCGGCTGATCGACACCTTCGCCGGCCACGGCCAGGCCGACCTGGTGGCCGACTACGCGCGTCCGCTGCCGCTCCTGGTCTTCAACGAACTCTTCGGCTCCCCCGCCGAGTTCGGCGACCGGTTGGTGCGCGGCATGTCCGGCATCTTCGACGGCGTCGACGCCGAGGCGGCCAACGCCGAGCTGTCCGCGACGCTGTTCGAGCTGGTCTCCCGCAAGCGGGCCGATCCCGGCCCGGACGTGACCAGTTGGCTGATGGCCCACCCGGCCGCGCTGAACGACGAGGAGATGCTGCACCACCTGGTGCTGCTGATGGGCGCCGGCACCGAGCCGCAGCTCAACCTGATCAGCAACACCCTGCGGCTGCTGCTCTCCGACGACCGGTTCGCCGGCGACCTGGCCGGCGGCAGCCTGCCGGTGGAGGACGCGCTGGACGAGGTGCTCTGGACCGACCCGCCGATGGCCAACTACGCCGTGCACTACCCGGTCCGCGACGTCGAACTGGCCGGGCACCTGCTGCCCGAGGGCGAGCCGGTGGTGATCAGCTTCGCGGCCGCCAACACCGATCCGGCCCTGGCCGGCTCGCCGCGCACCGGCAACCGGGCCCACCTGGCCTGGAGCGCCGGCCCGCACGCCTGTCCGGCCCAGGGCCACGCCCGGCTGATCGCCTCGGTGGCCGTGGAGCGGCTGCTGGACCGGCTGCCCGACCTGGAGCTGGACGTCAAGCCGGACGAACTGCGCTGGCGCCCGGGTCCGTTCCACCGCGCGCTCGCCGCCCTGCCGGTGCACTTCCCGCCGGCCACGGTGACCACCTCGCTCGCCACCCCGCAGGCTGTTCCGCTCACCGCACCGACCGCGCCCGACGACGCCCCAGGAGGCCGTTCATGGACCCCGACCGCTGCCCCTTCCGGATCGACCTCGCCGGAACCGACATCCACGCCGAAAACCGCGCGCTCTACCAGGACGGGCCGGTCGCGCGGGTGGAGCTCCCTGGTGGCGTGGTGGCGTGGGCGGTAGGCAGCCAGGCGCTGGTCAAGCAGTTGCTCGCCGACCCCCGGGTCTCCAAGAGCGCCCGGCAGCACTGGTCCGCCTTCGTCAACGGTGAGATACCCGCCGACTGGCCGCTGAACATCTGGGTCTCGGTGGACAACATGTTCACCGCCTACGGCCAGGACCACCGGCGGCTGCGCAAGCTGGTGGCCGGGGCCTTCACCGCCCGGCGCAGCGAGGCGCTGCGCCCGCAGGTGGAGCAGATCGTCACGGAGCTGCTGGACGGGCTGGACGGCACCGCCCCCGGCGCCGTCGTCGACCTGCGCGAGCGCTACGCCTACCCGATCCCGATCCAGGTGATCTGCTCGCTCTTCGGGGTGCCGGAGGACCTGCAGCCGGGCCTGCGGGACTGCGTGGACGCGATCTTCGACACCACCATCAGCGCGGAGGCCGCGCAGGCCAACTACGCCGAGGTGTTCCGGATCCTGGCCGAGCTGGTGGCCCGCCGGCGCAAGGAGCCGGCCGACGACCTGACCAGCGTGCTGATCACGGTCCGCGACGACGAGCAGGAGGGCGACCGGGCCGCCCTCACCGAGGACGAACTGCTCGCCACCCTGCTGCTCTTCCTGGGCGCGGGCCACGAGACCACGGTCAACCTGCTGGACAACGCGATCCACCTGCTGCTCACCCACCCCGAGCAGCTCGCCCTGGTCCGCGCCGGCCGGGCCAACTGGAGCGACGTGATCGAGGAGGCCCTGCGGGTCCAGTCGCCGGTGGCCAACCTGCCGCTGCGCTACGCGGTGGAGGACGTGCAGGCCGGCGACGTGCTGATCCGCAAGGGCGAGGCGATCCTGGCCGGCTACGCGGCGGCCGGGCGCGACCCCGAGCTGCACGGCGCCACGGCCGACGAGTTCGACCTGCTGCGCACCGACAAGGACCACGTCGCCTTCGGCCACGGCGCCCACTTCTGCCTCGGTGCCCCGCTGGCCCGGATCGAGGCCGAGCTGGCCCTGCCGGCGATCTTCGCCCGGTTCCCCGAGCTGGCCCTGGCCGAGGAGCAGCTGACCCCGGTGGAGTCCTTCATCTCCAACGGGCACCGCCGCCTCCCGGTGGTGCTGCGCCCCGCGGACTGACCCGCCCCCGAGCACAGTTCGGCCCCCGACCGCCCAGCGGTCGGGGGCCGAACTGCGTTCCGCTCCGGAGTCGATGCCGTGACGAATCGTCAATCAGCCTGCTGACCTGCGCCCTTGACAGCCCGTTCGATCGTGGGCAGGCTGTCCTACTGTCGTAAGACAATAGGAGAACAACTGGTGATCGAGTTCGTGCTGGACGGCCGCTCGAAGGTGGCCACGTACATGCAGCTGGTGCTCCAGGTGAAACAGGCGCTGCGGGTCGGACTGGCCCGGCCCGGTGACCAGTTGCCCAAGGTGCGGTCGGTGGCCCAGGCGCTGGCGATCAACCCCAACACCGTCCTGAAGGCCTACAAGGAGCTGGAGATGGCGGGCCTGGCCGAGGGGCGCCCCGGCGTGGGCACCTTCCTGGTCGGCTCGCTGGCCGGCCCAGCCCTGGAGCAACAGGCAGCACTGCGGACCGAGTTGATCGCCTGGCTGGACCGGGCCGGCGCCGCCGGCCTGACCCGCGAGGACATCGCCGCCCTGATCGACACCACCCTGCGCGCCACCCTGGAACAGTGACCATGCGGGAGCACAGATGACAGAATTCGCCCTGGAGACCGAGGGGCTCGGCAAGCGCTACGGGCGCAGCTGGGCCCTGCGGGACTGCACGCTGCAGCTGCCGACCGGCCGGATCGCCGCGCTGGTCGGCCCGAACGGCGCCGGCAAGAGCACCCTGCTGCACCTGGCCGTCGGGCTGTTGCGCCCGGACGAGGGACGGGTGCGGGTCTTCGGCCGGGACCCTCGCGCCGACGCCGGCGTCCTGGCCGGGATCGGCTTCGTGGCCCAGGACACCCCGCTCTACCGGGACTTCACCGCCGCCGAGTTGATCACCATGGGCGGCCGGCTGAACCGGACCTGGGCCGCGGACCTGGCCGCCGACCGACTGGCCCAGCTGGGCATCCCGGTGGACCGGCCGGTCGGCCGGCTCTCCGGCGGCCAGCGCGCCCAGGTCGCGCTCGCCCTGGCGCTCGCCAAGCGCCCCCGCCTGCTGCTGCTGGACGAGCCGATCGCGGCCCTGGACCCGCTGGCCCGGCACGAGTTCATGCAGACCCTGATGGGCGCGGTGGCCGAGACCGGCACCACCGTGCTGCTCTCCTCGCACCTGCTGGCCGATCTGGAGCGCAGCTGCGACCACCTCGTCCTGCTGCGCACCGCGTCCGTCCAACTCTCCGGCGAAGTGGACGAGTTGTTGGTCGGACACCGCACCCTGGTCGGGCCGCGCACCGACGGCCCGATCCCCGGCGTGGCCGAGGTGCTGCGGGCCAGCCACACCGACCGCCAGTCCACCCTGGTGGTGCGGCTGGACGGCGCCCCGCTCGACCCGTCCTGGATCGTGCACGACGTCGCCCTGGAAGACCTGGTCCTGGCCCACCTCGCCGCCGCCGAGACCCGCGCGGCCGCCCGTACCGCATCGGAGGTGGCCGCGTGATCTGGCTGACCTGGCGTCAACACCGCAAGCAGGCCCTGTACACGGTGGTCGGACTGGCCGTGCTGGCCGCCCTGCTGGTGCCCACGGGGCTGCAGATGCGCTCGTTCGCGAGCTCCTCGGGCTTGGCCGCCTGCCTGCGCGCGGCCGGCACCGCCCAGTTGGTGGCGGACAGCCCGCACGGGTGCGGGCGGATGCAGCAGGCCTTCACGGACCGGTTCGGCACCTTCTCGGTGGTCGCCGTCCTGCTCCTGCTGCTCCCGCTGCTGATCGGCCTGTTCTTCGGCGCCCCGGTGGTGGCGCGCGAGGTGGAGCAGGGGACGCACCGGCTGGTCTGGACCCAGGGCATCGACCGCCGCCGGTGGGCCGCCGCCAAGTTCGGCCTGCTCGGCGGGACGGCGGTGCTGCTCGCGGCGGTGTACGCGCTGGGCGTCTCCTGGTGGATCGCCCCCCTGGCGAGCTCCGGCACCGGGCGGATGGCGTACGGGTACTTCGACGCCCAGGGCGTCGCACCGATCGCCTACACCCTGTTCGCGCTGGCCCTGGGGACCTTCGCGGGCAGTGTCTGGCCCAAGGTGCTGCCGGCGATGGCGGCCACCCTGGGCGGGTTCGTGGCGGTCCGGGTGCTGGTGGAGGTGGGCCTGCGGCCGCACTACCTGGCCGCGAAGGTGCTCACGTACACGGTGGACTCCCCCGTGCTGGCGAACCGCTCCTCGGGGGCGTGGGTCCTGAGCGAGGGAGTGCGGAACGCGGCGGGGAAGCTGGTGATGGGCGACGGCCAGATCGGCTGCGCGGGCGGCCCGGCCGACCCCGGCAGCCTGTGCGCCCAGGCCGGACCGGGGGCCTACAACTGGGAGCTGTACCAGCCGGCGGACCGGTTCTGGGTGTTCCAGGGGATCGAGAGCGGGATCTTCGCGGCGCTGGCCGTGGGGCTGGTCTACCTGACGGTGCGCCGGCTGCGCCGGATCGCCTGATCGGCCGGGCTCCGGCACTCCCGCACCCCGGCGGATCGGCGCCGTGCTGGACCGCAAC